>NZ_CP059219.1:512935-626430 GCF_014252395.1 Blattabacterium cuenoti | reverse complement strand
AAAATTTAAAATTTAAAAATTGAATTAAAATTTTTTATCTTTCAAACATAAATAAATTCAATATCTATTATATTATCCAATCTACAAAACATAAATAAAAATAAAATTATTGAAAATAACTTATACTAAAACTGACGTTCAGATATAAAAGGATTTTGTCTATGTATAAAATATATTATAAAATTTTTACGAAAATATCAATAAAATTTTTTCAAATTCAAGGAATTTATGATTTTGCTCATAATTTAGATTGGAAAAAATGGGGGTCCATAACTCTTATTATTATTATAAAAATGTTTCTTTTTACAATAATGTTAATAATTTTAGAATTTATTTTCAATAAAGGAGTTCGTTTTATAGCAAAAAGAATAGTAAGTTCTACTCATTTTATTTGGGATGATATATTATATGAAAATAAAGTTTTTGATAGTTTAGCTCATTTTTTTCCATTATCTATTGGATTTATTTTAATTGAGCCATTTTTTAAAAATTATAAATCTATAATTATTTATTTAGAAAAAATATTTGATATATTATTTGTTTTAATAGTATTACAATTTTTAATTAGAGTAGTAAACTCTATTATGAGAATAGCTACTAGTGAAAACAATCATCAAACAATAGCTGTTCGTTCTTTTTCTCAATTATTAAAAATAATATCTATTATATTTTGTGTTTTAGTTATTATTGCTATCCTTACAAAAAATGATTTGATTACAGTTTTAACTAGTCTAGGAGCTATAACAGCTGTTGTTATGTTAGTATTTAAAAATACTATTCTTGGATTTGTTTCTGGAGTACAAATGGCTTCTACAAAAATGATTAAAGTAGGGGATTGGATTGGAATACATAAATATAATATAGAAGGAAAAGTTATAGAAATCAATTTAACTTCAGCAAAAATAGAAAATTTTGATAAAACTATAACTAGTGTACCTACTTATGATTTAATTTCTACAGCTGTAACTAATTTCGAAGTTATGAGACAAAAGAATATACGTAGAATAAAAAGATCTATATTATTTAATATACAATCTTTTCATTTTTGTAATTCAGATAAATTGATCAAATTTAAGCATGTTTATTTGATAAAAAATTATATTCAAAAAAAACAAAAAGAAATAGATATTTTTAATAAAGAAAAAAATATTGATATTAGTATAAATCTAAATGGTAGAAGACTAACTAATATAGGTCTTTTTCGTCAATATGCATTAGAATATTTATACCAACATCCTAGAATATCACAATCAGAGACTTTAATGGTTAGACATTTAGAAACTACTCCTTACGGATTACCTGTAGAATTATATTGTTTTACAAATACTTCTGAATCCATAAAATATGAACAAATACAAGCTAGCGTTTTTGATCATTTATTAACAGCAGCTAAAGAATTTAATTTAGAAGTAACACAAGTTACTAAAAAAGATTTTTTTTAAAAATGACAAAATTAAGTGTTAATTTAAATAAAATAGCAACATTAAGGAATGCAAGAGGTGGTAAAATACCAAATCTTATGCAAACAGCTATAGATGTAAAAAAATTTGGATGTCATAGTATAACTGTACATCCACGCCCTGATGCTAGACATATAACATATCAAGATGTTTATAATTTGAGTTCTATAAGAACAATTCAATTAAATATTGAAGGATTTCCAAGTGATAATTTTATGAAATTAGTATTAGACGTAAATCCTTATCAGGTAACTTTAGTTCCTGATTCAGAAAATGTTATAACTTCTAATAAAGGATGGAATACAATTGTATATTTAAATTTTTTAACTAAAAAAATTAAAAAATTAAAAGATCATGGAATTAGAACTTCTATTTTTTTAGATCCTAATCCAAAATTAGTTTCATATGCAGCAAAAACAGGAACAGATAGAATAGAATTATATACTGGTAATTTTTCTATAGGATATAATAACAATGAATTGGATTGTATAATACCTTATATTGAAACTGCAAAAAAAGCTATTAATCATCATTTACTTATTAATGCTGGACATGATCTAAATTTAGATAATATTTATTTTTTAATCAAAAATATACCTAGTATAGTAGAAGTATCAATAGGACATGCTTTGATTAGTGAAGCTATATATATGGGATTAGAAAATACTATTCAATGTTATTTAAAAAAAATTCAATATGGTACTGCATTCTAATATTTTTGGAGAAAAAAAACAATCTATTTTAATTTTTCATGGATTATTTGGTAATGGAGAAAATTGGATAACTTTTGCAAAAAAAATTTCTGATAATTATAAAATACATTTATTAGATCTTAGAAATCATGGAAAAAGTATTTTTTCTGAAAAAATGGATTATGATATTATATCAAAAGACATATTAGATTACATAAATTATCATAAATTATATGATCCTATATTATTAGGACATTCTATGGGTGGAAGAGCCATTATGTATTTTTCTATTAAATATCCTCTAATTCCTAAAAAAATTATAATTGTAGATATTAGTCCTAAAGCTTATATAGATATAGATCAAAAAAATATCATTCATATTTTAAAAAAAGTAGATTTTAATATTATTAAAACAAGAAAATCACTTGATCTTTTTCTGAAAAAAAAAATTTCTGATATAAAAATTAGATCCTTTTTTTTAAAATGTACTCATAGAAAAAAAAACGGAAAATTATATTTTAATTTTTTTTTACTTGGAATAGAAAAAAATTATGAATTTTTAATTCGTAAAGAAATAAAAAATGGTTTATTTAATGGACCTACACTTTTCTTACGTGGAGAATATTCTAATTATATAATTGATAAGGATTTTAATTCTATAAAAAAATTATTTCCAAATGCAAAAATTGTAACTATAAAAAAAGCAAATCATTGGATACATATAGATAATCCCATAGACTTTTATAAAGAAATATGTATTTTTCTAAATTAAATATAAATATATGGTTTTCGATCTTGAAATGATTCAAAATTTTTATTCTAATTTTAGATTAAAAATAGAAAGAGTTAAAAATATAATAGATCATCCGATGACTTATTCGGAAAAAATTTTATATTCTCATTTATTAAGTATAGATAGTTTAAAAAAAGATTTAAATAGTAATAGTTATTATATAAATCTTTTACCTGATCGCATCGCTATGCAAGATGCCACAGCTCAAATGACTTTACTTCAGTTTATGCAAACTGAAAAATCTAAAACATCTATTCCAACTACTATTCATTGTGATCATCTTATTAATGCTAAAGAAGGATCCGATATAGATTTAAAAAATGCTATAAAAGAAAATAAAGAAATTTATAATTTTTTAAAATCAGCATCTTTTAAATATGGAATAGGATTTTGGAGGCCTGGATCAGGAATTATTCATCAAGTAATTTTAGAAAATTATGCATTTCCTGGAGGAATTATTATAGGTACTGATTCTCATACTCCTAATGCTGGAGGATTAGGAATGTTAGCTGTAGGAATAGGAGGATGTGATGCAGCTGAGGTAATGTCTGGTTCTTCATTAGAATTAAAATTACCAAAAATAATTGGAATTTATTTAAAAGGAAAAATGAATGGTTGGGTTTCTCCAAAAGATTTGATATTAAAATTATCTGGAATGATTGGAGTCACGGGTGCTAAAAATTATATTATTGAATATTTTGGAGAAGGAACAGATAATATTTCTTGTGTTGGAAAAGCTACTATATGTAATATGGGAGCTGAAATAGGTGCTACAGGTTCTGTATTTCCTTATGATATTCAAATGAAAAATTATTTAGATATAAATGGAAGAGAAGAAGTATCTATAATGGCTGAAAAAATAAAAAATATTTTAAAAGCGGATACAGAAGTGTATAAAAATCCATATAAATATTATGATAAAGTAATAGAAATCAATTTAAATACTTTAGAACCATATATCAATGGACCTTTTACACCGGATAAAGCTACACCTATTTCTAAAATGAAAGAAGAAGCTATAAAAAATAATTGGCCAATTAAAATAGAAGTAGGATTAATTGGATCATGTACTAATTCTTCTTATGAAGATTTATCTAAAGCAATATCTATTATTAAACAAGCAAAAAAAAAGAAATTAAAAATATCTTCTGAATATTTAGTAACACCAGGATCTAAAAAAGTATTTTATCTTATAAAAAAAAGAGGATTTTTATCTGATTTTAAAGATATAGGAGCTAAAATTTTTTCTAATGCATGTGGTCCTTGTATTGGACAATGGGTTAGAATGATAAAAAATGAAAAAAAAAATACAATTATTCATTCTTTTAATAGAAATTTTTCATCTCGTAATGATGGTAATCCAAAAACTCATGCTTTTATTGCCTCTCCGGAAATTGTTACTGCTTTGGTATTTTCCGGTAATTTAACTTTTGACCCTAGAAAAGATGTATTAAAAAATAAAAAAGGAGAATACGTTAAATTTGAAGAACCAAAAATAATAAAAAATATACAAAAAATAAAAAATTTTAGTTCAGAAGAATTAGGATATGAAATTCCTAAAAATAAAAAAAATTTATCCATAATAATAAATAAAGATTCAAAAAGATTACAAATCTTATCTCCATTTCCATCATGGAATGGTAAAAATATATGTAATGTAAGACTTTTAATTAAAACTAAAGGTAAATGTACTACAGATCATATTTCAATGGCTGGTCCATGGCTTAAATATAGAGGTAATCTTGAAAAGATTTCTGAAAATTTATTAATAGAAGGAATTAATGCTTTTAATAATAAAAAAAATAACATAAAAAATGTAATAAAAGGTAATTATGGAACAATTCCTGATACTGCTAAATTTTACAAATTTAAAAATATACCTACTTTAATTGTAGGAGAAGAAAATTATGGAGAAGGTTCTTCAAGAGAACATGCTGCTATGGAACCTCGTTTTTTAGGAGTTCGTATTGTTCTTGTTAAATCTTTTTCTAGAATACACGAAACTAATTTAAAAAAACAAGGTATTTTAGCTTTAACTTTTTTAAAATATTCTGATTATGAAAAAATTCAAGAGGATGATATATTACATTTTTATATAAAAAATTTTTTACCAGAAAAAAACATTGATATAGAGCTTATTCATAATAATGGATGTAAAGAAAAAATAGTAGTTCAACATTCTTATAATGAAAGACAAATACAATGGTTCAAAGCTGGTTCTTCTTTAAATTTTATTAAAAATAAATAAATAATAAATTTATTTTATGTATTATGAATTTTACACAAATTTTTATAATAAAAATTATAAAACTATATCAAATATTGATATCTCCATGGATAGGTTATAATTGTAGATATATACCTACTTGTTCTAATTATATGATTTTATCTATAAAAAAATGGAAAATATTTAAAGGTTTTTATATAGGTTTAAAAAGAATTATTGGATGTCATCCTTTAGGTAAATCAGGTTACGATCCTATTAAATAAAATTATTTATGAAAATATTAGAATATATTAATTGGGATCCAATTCATAAATTTTCTTTATGGAAAGGTTATTCTGTTCATATTTATAGTCTAATGTTTATCATTTCTTTTTTATTAGGATGGTATATTATGAAATTTATTTATCAAAAAGACAATGTAAATAAAAAATATTTAGATCCTTTATTAGGATATATTTTTTTTGGAACTCTTATAGGAGCAAGATTAGGTCAAATTTTATTTTATGATTTTTCATATTTTTTTGATCATTGGATAGAAGCATTATTTCCTATAAAAGAAAATAGAAATCATTTTTTATTAGGTTTTATTAAAGGTTATGAATTTATTGGTTATAGAGGTTTATCTAGTCATGGAGCTACTATAGGTATTATTATATCTACTATATTTTATAGTAAAAAAGTATTAAAAAAACAATCTTTCATTTGGTTATGTGATAGATTATGTATTGCAGTATCAATCGCTTCTGTTTTTATTAGAATAGGAAATTTTTTTAATTCTGAAATTGTAGGTAAACCATGTAATACAAAATGGCCTTGGGCAGTAAAATTTGTACAAATGGATTCAGAATATGGGGAATTAGTTCCCAGACATCCTACACAAATATATGAAGCTATTAGTTATTTACTTATATTTTTAATACTTTGTTTTTTTTATAAAAAAAGAATTAATGAAGGATTTTTATCTGGAATATTTTTTATTTTACTTTGGTCCACACGTTTTTTTCTAGAATTTATGAAAGAACCACAAGGTATAGAGTTTATAAATTTATTATATTTAAATACAGGACAATGTCTTAGTATACCTTTTATCATTTTTGGAATTTTACTTCTTAATTTATCAAGGATCAAAAAATATTTTTTTTCATAATGAAAAAAATGAATATTTATTTTTCTGTAATCATTATTACAATCATATCTTTTTTAATATTTTCCTCTGAAAGAATATATTATGATTCTGATTTTTTTTTAGATGTAGGAAATCAATTGGATATTAAATTTATAAAATATGGAGAATTATATATGAAAAATAAAAATTCCATTATAAAAAAAATAGATATAGAATTAGCTTATAAAACTACAGAAAAAATAAATGGGTTAAAATATAGATCTTCCTTAAAGGAGGATCAAGGAATGTTATTCATTTTAAATCAAAAAGAAGAATATAAAAAAATAAATATGGAAAATATGCGAATTCCTATAGATATTATTTATATAAATCAATTTAATACTGTTTGTTTTATAAACAAATCTGTTAGTCCTATGAGAAAAATAGATATTTTTAATTTTTCACATTCCACAATAATAAAATATGTTTTAGAAATTAACGCTGGAATGTCTGATAAATGGGGTATTAAAAATGGAGTTACAAATATTTTTATGGACTTTTAAATATTTGATATTATATTATTTCTTTTTATTTAACTTTAAATTTATTAAAAAATAAGTATTATGGTATTTATATCTGAAAAAGCCAAAACTAAGTTAGTTACTCTTATGAAAGAGGAAGGTCTTTCTCAGGATGTTTCTTTTGTTAGATTAGGAGTAAAGGATGGAGGATGTTCAGGAATGTCTTATCAACTTACTTTTGATGATAAAAAACAAAAAAAAGACAAACTTTTTAAACATGAAAAAATGAAAATATTAGTAGATGAAAATAGTTTTCCTTATTTGGAAGGAACAACATTAGAATATTCAGATGGATTAAATGGTAAAGGATTTTATTTTAATAATCCTAAAGCAAAACATACATGTGGGTGTGGAAAAAGTTTTTCATCATAAAAAAAATAATGGAAAAAAATAATAAAACATTAGAAAATTTTACTAATTCTGAATATAAATATGGATTTTATACTCCAATAGAATCTGATAAAATTTCAATTGGTTTAAATGAAAGTATTATTCATAAAATAACAGAAAAAAAAAATGAACCAAAATGGATGTTAGAATGGAGATTAGAATCTTATTCTATATGGAAGAAAATGAAACCACCTAAATGGGCTAATATAAAATATAAAATACCAAAATTTCAAGATATAAGTTATTATTCTGCACCTAAAAAAAAAATAGATTTAAATAACTTAAAAGAAGTTGATCCAGAATTAATAAATACATTTAAAAAATTAGGTGTTTCTATAGAAACAAAAAATACTTTAGGAGTAGCTACAGATATAGTATTAGATTCAATATCATTAACTACTACATTTCAAAAAAAATTAAAAGAAAAAGGTATAATATTTTGTTCTATTAACGAAGCTTTAAAAAAATATCCATTTTTTGTAAAAAAATATCTTGGATCAGTTGTTTCAAAAAAAGATAATTTTTATGCAGCTTTAAATTCAGCTGTTTTTTCAGATGGTTCTTTTTGTTATATTCCAAAAGGAATACGTTGTCCTATGGAATTATCAACATATTTTCGTATTAATGAAAGTGGTATAGGTCAATTTGAAAGAACTTTAATTATTGCAGATAAAAATTCTTATGTTAGTTATTTAGAAGGATGTACAGCACCACAAAGAAAAGAAAATCAATTACATGCAGCTGTTGTAGAAATTATTGCTTTAGAAAATTCTGAAATAAAATATTCTACTGTTCAAAATTGGTTTCCTGGAAATAAAAATGGAGAGGGTGGAGTTTTTAATTTTGTAACAAAACGTGGATTATGTGAAAAAAAAGCAAAAATATCTTGGATACAAGTAGAAACTGGTTCTTCTATTACGTGGAAATATCCATCTTGTATTTTAAAAGGAGATTTTTCAATTGGAGAGTTTTATTCTTTAGCTTTAACTAAAGATTTCCAACAAGCAGATACAGGTACAAAAATGATCCATATAGGAAAAAATACTAAAAGTGTTATTATATCAAAAGGAGTATCTACTGGAAAAGCTCAAAATAGTTATAGAGGTTTAGTAAAAATATTTTCTAAAGCTATTAATTCTCGTAATTTTTCTCAATGTGATTCTTTATTGATAGGTGATCAATGTGGAGCACACACCTTTCCATATATTCATGTATGCAATTCAACATCTAAAATAGAACATGAAGCTACTACTTCAAAAATAGGAAAAGATCAAATTTTTTATTGTAATCAAAGAGGAATAGATACAGATAAAGCTATTTCTTTAATAGTTAACGGTTTTAGTAATGAAGTATTAAAAAAATTACCTATGGAATTTGCGGTAGAAGCACAAAAACTTTTAGAAATTTCTTTAGAAGGATCCGTTGGATGACAGAAAAATTAAAATTTATGTTGAATATAAAAAATTTACATGTTTCTATAGGAAGTAAAAAAGTTCTTAAAGGAATTAATTTAAAAATTAATGAAGGTGAAACTCATGTTATTATGGGTCCTAATGGTTCTGGAAAAAGTACTCTTGCTTCTATAATAGCTGGTAAAAAAGAATACGATATTAATGAAGGTTGTATTTATTTTTTTGATAAAGATATAATAAATTTTTCACCTGAAAAACGTGCTCATTTAGGAATATTTCTTTCTTTTCAACATCCAATAGAAATACCAGGAATTTCCGTTATTAATTTTATTAAAACAGCTATAAATTTTATTCGTAAGAAAAAAAATATGAAAAAAATGTCAGCTAAAGAAATGCTTTCATCAATAAAGGAAAAATCCAGTTTATTAAATATTGAAAAAAACTTTCTTTATAGACATTTAAATGATGGATTCTCAGGAGGAGAAAAAAAAAAGAATGAAATATTTCAAATGATGATGTTAAATCCTTTATTGTCTATACTAGATGAAGTTGATTCTGGTTTAGATATAGATGCTTTACGTATAGTTTCTAAAGGAATTAATTCTTTTAAAAATAAAAAAAATTCTATATTAATTATTACTCATTATAAGAGATTATTAGATTATATTATTTCAGATTATACAATACATGTTTTGTATGATGGAAAAATCATTAAATCAGGAAACCATAAATTAGCTGAAAAGCTAGAAAAAGAAGGATATGATTGGATTAAAAAATAAAAATTATTCATAAAATTTAATGCAAATTCAATGCAATTAAAAGACGAAATAAATTTATTAATCTCAGAAAAAAAATTTTTTATAAAAGAAAAAAATTCTCATATTTTTTTATTACAACAAAAACATATTGATTTATTTTTAAAAAAAAAAGGATTTTCTTTTATTGAAAAAAAAAATAATTATAAAGATATTAATTACATCTTCTATCAAGATTACCATATTTTTTTTAATAAAAAAAAAGAAAATATAAAATATGAAGAGATAGAAAAATTAATTTTTATAAAAAATAAAAAATCTATTCTATTTATTTTTATAGATGGTGAATATAATTCTTATTTTTCTCATTTAAATGTAGATACAAAAAATATAATATTATCAAATATATCTTCACAAAAAGAAGATATCATTAAAATTTATTATGATAAATTATCATATAAGTATAATATATTTTATACTTTAAATACATTATTTTCAAGAGATAGTGTATATATTTATATACCTAATAATGTTATTGTGAATGTACCTATAGAAATATTACATATTTCTACAGGTATAGAATCAAATATAATGTTAAATACAAGAAATTTAATTATAGTAGGAGAAGGTTCTCATGTCAAGATCATTGAACATCATAAATCTTTAAAAAAACATTCATCTTTTATAAATACTGCAACTGAAATTTATGCTTTAAATAACAGTAAAATTGATTATTATAAGATTCAAGATGATTTATTTAAAACTTCTATGATAGATAATACTTTTTTAAAACAAAAAAAAAATAGTATATGTAATATGTATACTTTCTCTTTTAAAGGAGATAAAATTAAAAATAATTTAAATTTTTATTCTTGTGGAGAAAAAACTTATTCTTATTTATATGGAATTTCTCTTCTTTCAGGAAAACAATTTTTAGATAATCAAACTTTAATAAAACATTCATATTCAAATACATATAGTTATCAACTATATAAAAATATTTTATGTAGAAAATCTAAAGGTATTTTTAATGGAAAAATAATAATTAATAAATCTATAAAAAAAGTAAATGCTTTTCAAAAAAATAATAATATTGTTCTTTCTGATGAAGCATATATGTATACTAAACCACAGTTAGAAATTTATTCTAATAATGTAAAATGTTCACATGGATGTACTATAGGAAATATTCAAGAATCTGAATTATTTTATCTTCAATCAAGAGGAATACCTGAAAAAAATAGTAAAATATTATTATTGCTTTCTTTATTAGAAGAAATATTGAAATCTATTAATATTTTAAAATTGAAAAAATTTATCTATAAAAAAATAAAAGAAAAATTAGATAAATAATTATGTTTTCAAAAGAAAAAATACAAAAAATAAGGAATGAATTTCCAATTTTAAAAAAGAAAATATATTCTAATCCTTTAGTTTATATAGATAACGCAGCTACAACTCAAAAACCTTTACAAGTAATTAAAGCTTCTCAATATTATTATTCTAAAATAAATTCTAATATACATCGTGGAACATATTTTCTTAGTAAAGAAGCAACCATTTATGTAGAAAATGTAAGAAAAAAAATTCAAAAATTTATTCATGCAAAATATCCTTCAGAAATTATATTTACAAAAGGAACTACAGAATCTATTAATTTAGTATCTTCTAGTGTTAGATTTTTGATAAAAAAAGGAGATGAAATTATTATTTCTTACGTAGAGCATCATTCTAATATTGTTCCATGGCAAATTCTTTGTGAAAAAAAAAGAGCTATTTTAAAAATAATTCCTATTCAAAAAAATGGATTTTTAAAATTAAAAGATTTTGAATTATTAATTTCTGAAAAAACAAAAATAGTATCTGTTACTCATATATCTAATGTTTTGGGAATAGTTAATCCTATAAAATATATTATAGAAAAAGCTCATAAATATGGAGCTTTAGTTTTAATTGATGGAGCTCAAGTTCCATCTAATTTAGATTTAGATATGCAAGATTTAAATGCAGATTTTTATGCTTTTTCTGCACATAAAATGTATGGACCTACTGGAGTTGGAGTTTTATATGGAAAAAAAGAAATATTAAATCGTATTTATCCTTATCAATTTGGAGGTGAAATGATTAAAAATGTAAGTTTTAAAAAAACAACTTATTCTGATTTACCTTTTAAATTTGAAGCTGGAACTCCAAATATAGAAGGAATAGTAGTTTGGGGATCTGCTATAGATTTTGTTGAAAAAATAGGAATATCAAATATTCAATCTTATAAAAAAAAACTAGTAATGTATGCTATAAAATGTTTAAGTTCTATTGATGAAATTCAATTTTATGGAGAAATAGAAAATCCTTCTATAAGATCCGGAATTATTTCTTTTAATTTAAAAAAATTACATTGTTTTGATGTAGGAAGTGTTTTAGATCGTTTAGGAATTGCTGTTCGTACAGGACATTTATGTGCACAACCTTTAATGAACTTTTTTAAAGTTTCTGGAATGATTCGTGTTAGTTTTTCTGTGTATAATACTTTTAAAGAAATAGATTATTTATTAGAAGGAATTTTAAAAGCAAGAAAATTATTATTGAAGTATTAAAAAAATGAATTACGCTATTGTTAATATACAAGGAAAACAATTAAAACTTACTGAGAATAAGTATGTTTATGTTCCGCATATTTCTATTAATTTAAAAGAAAAAATTTTTTTAAATGAAGTTTTATTTTTTTATGAAGATGGATCTATTAAAATAGGAGATCCTTTTTTAAAGGATGTAAACGTTCAAGTAAAAATATTAGAACATATAAAAGGTAAAAAAATTATTATTTTTAAAAAAAAAAGAAGAAAAGGATATAAAGTTAAAAATGGATTTAGACCATTTTTAACAAAAATTCAAGTAATTTCAATAAAAATTAAAAATGGCTCATAAAAAAGGATCAGGAAGTTCTAGAAATGGAAGAGATTCCATAGGTAGAAGATTAGGAGTAAAAATATATGGGGATCAATATGTACATTCTGGAAATATTATAGTTCGTCAACGTGGAACTAAACATCATCCTGGAAGAAATGTAGGTATAGGAAAAGATCACACTTTATATGCTATAAAAAATGGATATGTACATTTTAGAAAAGTAAAAAAAAATAGATCAATTGTTTCTATTATTTCAATTTAAAAAATACAAAGACTGGGTAGTTCAAATAGGATAAGAACAACAGTTTCCTAAACTGTAAGTTGTGGGTTCGAATCCCTCCCCAGTTACATTATAAATGGTCCCAGCTGGATTTGAACCAGCGACTTCCTGATTATGAGTCAGGTGCTCTAACCAACTGAGCTATGGGACCTATAAATTGAGTATCAATATAATTTAATAAACTGTAAAAAAATAATGAATTTCATTAAAAATATTAAAAATATTAAAAATAAAAAAATATCTTCAATATTTTATACAGAAATAGCAGAAATTCTAAATGAGGAAACTAATAATATAAATATAAAACAAAAAAATAGAACAAAATTTTTAATTACTTTAATTAAAGTATCTATTAACACTAATATAAATATAATAAAAGTATATATAAATATATATCCTTTTTTTAAAAAAGATATTTTATATTTTATTCGTTCTAAATCTAATTTTTACAGAAAAAAACTTTTTAAAAGACTTAGATATCGTATTAATAAAATTCCAAAATTAGATTTTTGTGAAATAGTAAAAGACCAAATTTTAAAAAAATAATTTTTTTGAAAAATTCTTTCTACATAGCAAAACGTTATTTTTTATCTAAAAAAAAAACAAGTCTTGTTAATTTAATTGTTTTTTTATCTATTTTATCTTTTTCTGTTTCTACATTTTCTATGTCTACTATTTTATTTGTGTTTTCTGGATTAGAAAATTTGACTAAAAATTTTTATAATAGAGATTACCCTGATATTACTATTTCTTCTTTAAAGAAGAAAGATTTTTTTATAGATGAAAAGGTTATAAAAAAAATAAAACAAATAAAAGAAATAAAAGCTTTTTCTAAAAGTTTAGAAAAACCCGTTTGTTTATATTATAATAATAAGGAATATTTTTTTTATTTAAAAGGTATAGATAAAAAATATGAAAAAATAATGGGGAAATTTAAAAAAATAGAATTAAAAAAAAATAATAATAAAGATTATGATCATATCAATTTATATGTAGATAGTTTTTTTATAGAACCATATATTCCAATATTATTACAAATAAAAAATAATTATTCTTATAGAATACTTATTTTTTCTGAAAAAAAAAAAGGAAATATTTTTATTCCTTTTATTATTAAAAAAAAATTTTTTATAAAAGGTATTTTTTGGTTTAATAAAGAAATAGATAAAAAATATTTGTTTTGTGAATTATATGAAATTCAAAAAGCAATAAAAAAAAAGATAATCAATATATTAGAAATAAAAATTTTTGAAAAAAAAAATATTTATAATATAAAAAAAAGGTTGATGAATATATTTGGACCTAATTTTAATATTGTAACTTCTTTAGAAAAAGAAAAATATTTTTATAAAATAATTAATACAGAAAAAATATTTATTTATTTTTTATTTATTTTAATGACACTAATTACTGGATTTAATTTATTTAATTCTATTTTTGTTTTGCAATTGGATAAAAAAGAAGAATTCCATACATTTTGGTATATAGGATATCCTTTATATAAAATTAAGAGAATATCCTTTTGCATAGGATTATTAATTACTTTTATTGGATGGTTTATTGGTATGTTCTTTTCTATAGTAATATCTTTAATACAAAATTCATATAAAATATTTTATATAGATATGGAAACTCCTTTTCCTATAAAAATAACAATAGTAGATTTTTATATGACTACATTTTTTATTTTGATATTAGGAATAATTATATCTTTTTTTTCTTCTAAAAAAATGAATAGTATGATTTTATAAAAAATATGTTTTAAGAGGTTCTGAAGCTTCTACATTAAAAAATATTTCTTTAGCCTCTTTTTCAAAATCTTTAATATTAGGAAATCTATTTGAATAATGACCTAATAATAATTTTTTAACTTTAGCTTTTTTAGCTATACAAGCAGCTTGTTTTGCAGTAGAATGTCCTGTATTAATAGCTCTGTTTTCTTCTATTTTTAAAAATGTAGATTCGTGATATAATAAATCAACATATTTGATATGTTCTATTATAGGTAAATAAAAAGAGGTATCTGAGCAAAAAGCATAAGATAATATTTTTGGAGGATCAAATGTTAATTTGTAATTAGGTATTATTTTTCCATTATTTGTTTTGAAATCTTTTCCTAATTTTATGTTTTTTAAATCTTTAATTTTTATATCAGAAATTTTTTTAATTTCTTCCATGTTTAATTTTCTACTATTAGGTTTTTCTTTGAAAATAAATCCATTAGTATAAATTCTATGTTTTAATGGTATTGAAAAAATTTCTATTTTTTTATTATCCATTATTTTTTCTATTTTATTGGATGATAATTCAATGTGGTCTATATAATATTTAAGCTTAGTATAAGACCATTTAAAATGAACATCAATAATTTCTTTTAATCCTTTTGGAGCAAAAATACTTACTGATTTTTCTCTACCCAATAAATGAAATGTAGATAATAATCCTATTAATCCAAAAAAATGATCTCCATGTAAATGGGATATAAATATATGTATTATTTTGTTCAATTTTATTTTTGCTTTTCTTAATTGAACTTGAGTTCCTTCTCCACAATCAATAAGAAAATAAAAACCTTTCATTTCTAATATTTGAGCAGTAGGATAAAATTTATTTGTAGGTATAGAAGAATGACATCCCAAAATAGTTATTGAAGATTTTTTCATTATTAAAAATTTCTATTATTTATGAACTTTACAAATTTTTTAAAAAAGATTTTATTCTATGACTTATTTTATTTTTTTAGAAATAGTCATTTCATATAAACTATATTTGTAGTTTTTTAGAATCAATATAGGACCATATATAAATCCATACAAACCCATTTTTGTTAGTTGCATGTAATTACAATAATATTCTTGTAGAATATTTGATCATATTCAAAAGTAATTTTTGAATATGATCAATATTTTTTTGTTGTTGTAATATATATTAAGAATAAATAACAAGTTCTCTATTTATATATTCTACTTTGAATCCATAATCTTCAAAAAAAAGAGTTAATTATTAAAAATATTTTATTTTTTTTTATTTAAAAATATTTTTTTTCTTTTTTTAAAAAGAAAAATAGAACCGGATATAATTGTAGTAAAAATTATTATTAAAATAATCCAAAAATTAACAGTTATTTCTTGTGAAATAATTTCTTCATTTTTCATAAAAAAAAACATAGTAAATATAGCAAAAGCATTATTAAATACATGTAATAATATACAATCTATAATAGAAGTTGTTATAAAATAAATAAATCCAATAAAACTTCCAATAATAAATCCTCCTACAAATTGCCATGGATTCATATGAGTTAATCCAAATAAAAATGAAGAAAATAAAATAGCTTTAATAGGGTGAATTTTATTTTTTAACATTCCATTTAAAATTATACCTCTAAAAAGAACTTCTTCACATATAGGTGCTAATAATACTGTAGTAGAAAAAAAAGGTATTGGTGTTTTTATTTCTTCTTTTAAAAATTCTTCAATTTCTTTATACATATTACCTAATATAGGCCCATCTCTTGGAACTAATGAAGATAAATATTCATTGACAACGATCATACATAACATCATAAAAAACATCACAATATAAAAATACCATGGAGATAACTTCATAGTCAAATCTATAAAAAGATTTTTTTTTTGAGCTTGATGAGAAATGAAAATAAATAAAAAAATAAAAGGAATAGTGTACGATATTGAAAACATCATACTTTCAGGTAAATTAATAGAAATCAATAATTTTCTAAAAATGACATTAAAAAGATTTAAAACTATAAATCCTACTATTAATAAAATTGATTCTATATAATTTATTTTAAAATAATTCTTCATAATAAATATTAAAAATTCGTCTTCTAAAAAAATAAATACTTATTTTCATTGAATATAAATTTTTGATGTTAATATAAAAAATATCATGTATTGTTATTGTTTTTAACAGTTAAATTAAATATAAAAAGATAAAAGATAAAACAATTTTATTAAAAATAAACTATAGAATTTATATAAAAAAATTAAAAATTTTGAAATTATTATGTCTCTTTTTGATATTAAATATTTATTTAAAAATTATGATCTTTTTAAAGATAAAGATATTAAACCTTATAAAATATTTAAATATTCTAAATTATTAAAAATAATAGATAAATATCAAAATATATGTTCTATTATTCCTGTAGGATTATCTATAGAAAAAAGAAAAATATTTAAAATTAAATGGGGAATAGGAGAAAAAAAAATATTTATTTGGTCTCAAATGCATGGAAATGAAACTACAGGTACAAAATCTATGTTTGATATTCTTCATTTTTTAAAAAAAAATAATGAAGAAATAGTTAATTTTTTTTTTAAAAAATTAACTATTATGTTTATACCAATGTTAAATCCTGATGGATCTGAAAAATATAAAAGAAGAAATGCTATAAATATTGATTTAAATAGAGATGCTATTAGTTTACAATCTCCAGAAATACAAATATTATTTCAAGAAATAGATAAAAATAAACCTCATATATTATTTAATTTACACGATCAAAGAAGTATTTATAATGTAGGAAGTAAATTTTTTAATCCGGCAATATTATCTTTCCTATCTCCTTCTATAAAAGGAAATATTTATTCTATTAGCAGAATAAAATCTATGGAAGTTATATATTTTATAGTAAAAGAATTACAAAAAGTATTACCTAATATTGGATCTATAGGAAGATATTCAGATGAATTATATCCTACTGCAACTGGAGATGTTTTGCAACAATTAGGTTATCCTTGTGTACTTTTTGAAGCAGGAAATTATATGAAAGATTTTAAAAAAGAAATAATTAGAAAATATAAAACTTTATCTATTCTTGCAGGTATTTATTTTTTTGCTTCTCAAAAAAATATAATAGAAAAAAATTATAAATCTTATTTTTCTATTATAGAGAATAAAAAAATTTTATTAGATAAAATCTATAGAAAAGTTCAAATACAAAAAAATAAAAAAAATTTTTTAGTAGATATAGGTTTAATGAATTTTGAAAAATTTTTTTATGATAAAAAGGATGTTAATGTTTTTTCAAAAATAGTCGATATAGGTGATTTATCTAATTTTTTTTCTTACGAAGAAAATATTTCTTTAGGAAAAAAATTTTGTGGAAAAAAAGGTAAAAAATTTCCAGAAATTGGAGATATAGAATATTTTAATTTAATATAATATAAATTATTTTTTATAATTAAAAACTGCTAATCTTTTTCTTCTTTTTTTTCTTCTTCTAGATAAAATAATACGACCACTTTTTGTGTTCATACGTTTCATGAATCCATGAACATTAACTTTTTTTCTATTAGAAGGTTGATATGTTCTTTTCATCTAATTTAAGGTGTATTAGGTGTATTATAAGAAAAAAATAATAAAATTAAAATACCAATAGTAAAACCTATAAAAAACAAAGCGATACGTTTTGAAAAATTCATGTTTACTGTAATGCTATAGTGTAAATTACATAAAGTTTTTTATTTTTTAATATTTAAAAACTCATTTTCTATAAAAATATATGCTTGATAAGCAAAAAACTATTGCAAAAAAAATATCCTTAAAAGGATTTGGTTTATATACTGAAAAAAAAATAACAATAACTTTTAAACCAGCACCAGAACATACAGGATTTATTTTTGTTAGAACAGATATAAAAGAAAAACCTTGTATTAAGGTACATTTTTCTTCTTTTTTAAAAGAAAGAATAAATGAAGGTCTTATTTTAGGAAATGATAAATTAAAAATATATACTGTTGAACATCTTCTCGCTGCTCTTACTGGAATGGATTTAGATAATGTTATTATAGAATTAGATAATATTGAAATTCCTATAATGGATGGATCTTCTAAACATTTTGTAGAAGCTATTGAAAAAGTAGGAATTATAGAACAAAATGCAAGTAGAAAATATTATTCTATAACAGATATTATATCTTTAGAAAATAAAAAAACAGGAAGAGAAATTATAGCTTTACCTTCTAAAAAATTAGAAATAATAACAATAATTGATTTTCAATCGAAATTTATTAATACACAAAACGCCATTTTAAAAAATTTAAATCAATTTCAAAAAAAAATAGCAACTTCAAAAGTTTTTTGTATTTATGAAAAATACAAAACTATAAATATAAATTGTTCTTTTGAACATTCTACATTTTCTTGTCAAGAATCCAATGAAATTGCAAAACATATTCTTTTAGATATTATAGGATTTTTAACTTTAATAGGATATAAATTAAAAGGAAAATTAATTTTTTATAATCCAAATAATTGTATCATAATACAATTTTTAAAAGAATTAATAAAAAGAATACAAACATTTAAAAAAAATGAACTTCCTAAGTTTGATTTAACAAGAAAACCTATTTTCGATATAAAAAGTATTATGAAAATTTTACCTCATAAACCTCCATTTCTTTTAGTTGACAAAATTATAGATTTAACAGAAAATTGTGTAATAGGAGTTAAAAATGTAACAATGAACGAGTATTTTTTTATAGGTCATTTTCCAAATGAACCAATAATGCCTGGAGTGTTGCAAATAGAAGCAATAGCTCAAGTTGGAGGAATTCTTGTTCTAAATAAACTTAGTAATCCTAAATTGTATTCTACTTATTTATTGAAAATAGATAAAGTTAAATTCAAACATAAAATAGTTCCTGGAGATATTATTATTTTTATAGTTTATTTATTATCATCTATAAGAAGAGGAATTGTTCATATGCATGGTAAAGGTTTCGTAAATAATAAACTTGTAGTAGAGGCAGAAGTAATAGCAAAAATTGTAAAAAATAATAATAATAAATTTCTATAAATTTTAATTTTAAATGTAATAAAAATATATAAAATTTTAAAAAAAATATAAACTTAAAAAAGTTAAAATAGAATATAATTTTTATAGATATTAGAAAATAAATATTTTTAATATTTTCTGTATTAAAAATAAAAATTATTAGTTTTTATTGTATAAAATAGATTATTTATAAAAATTAAATATTATGAGTATTTTGATAGATAATAATGTTAAAGTTATTGTACAGGGTTTAACAGGAAAAGAAGGGTTATTCCATACTGAACAAATGATTAATTATGGAACTAACATTGTAGGAGGTATTACCCCAGGTAAAGGTGGTAGTTTTTGTTTAGGAATTCCTATTTTTAATACGGTAGAAGAAGCTATAAATAATACAGAAGCTAATGTAAGCGTCATATTTGTTCCTTCTATTTTTGCTTCAGACGCTATTTTAGAATCTGCTTATATGAATATTGAATTAATAATTTGTATTACAGAGGGAATTCCAGTTTCCGATGCAATTAAAATTAAACATTTTTTAAAAAAAAATAAAAAATCTCGTTTAATTGGTCCTAATTGTCCTGGTGTTATTTCTCCTAAAAAAGCAAAAGTAGGAATTATGCCTAATTCTGTTTTTAATAAAAAGGGAAAGATAGGAATAATTTCTAGATCAGGGACTCTTACTTATGAAGCAGCAGATCAAATAGTTAAATTTGGTTATGGTATTTCTACGGCTGTTGGTATAGGAGGAGATTCAATTATTGGAATGAATATAAAAGAACTTATAGAATTATTTTTGAAAGATTCAGAAACAGAATGTATTGTGATGATAGGAGAAATAGGAGGAAAATTAGAAATTGATGCTGTAGAATGGATAAATAATCAAAAAAATAAAAAACCAATAATAGGATTTATAGCAGGACAAACTGCTCCAAAAGGGAAAACAATGGGACATGCTGGAGCTATTATAGAAAAAAAAATAGAAACAGCACAAGTTAAAATGAGTATAATGGAAAAAAATGGTATACATATAGTAAAATCTCCTGCTGATATAGGAATGAAAGTTTACGAAACTATTGGTTAATTAAAATAATCATTATTTTTTTAAAATGGAAAAATTTTTAATAACAGGATTAGGAAATCCTGGAAATTTATATCAAAAAACAAGACATAATCTTGGTTTTTTAGTATTAGATAAAATTGTAAAGAAATATTATCTTTCTTTTTCAAAAAAAAAATTAGGTTTTATTTCAGAATTTAATTATAATAAAAAAAAACAACTTTTTTTTTTAAAGCCTTATACTTATGTTAATAATAGTGGTATAGCTGTTAAGTATTGGATGATAAAAGAAAAAATATTATTAAAAAATATTCTTATAATATCTGATGATATTTATCTCAATTTTGGTAATTTTCGTTTAAAAGGAAAAGGAGGAAGTGGAGGTCATAATGGATTGAAAAGCATAGAAAAGGAAATAAATACATCACATTATGCACGACTTCGTTTTGGTATTAAAAATAATAAAGAAAAAAAAGAAAAAATAGATTATGTATTAAGTAATTGGAAAATTAAAGAAATAGATTATTTGTTTTCTAGATTAGATATAGGAATACAAATAATATTTTCTTTTATTACAAATGGATTGGAACAAACAATGAACTTATTCAATAAAAATAATTTTTAGTAGACCTTGTAGTTTAATTGGATAGAATATAGGATTCCGATACCTATGGTAGGGGTTCAAATCCCTTCAAGGTTATGTTTTATTTTTAACTTAAAAAATAATCAATAATTTATTATGATTAATTACATTCGTAATTTTTGCATTATTGCACACATAGATCATGGAAAAAGTACATTAGCAGATCGATTATTAGAATTAACAAAAACAGTTTCTGAAGGTGAACATAATCAATTATTAGATGATATGGATTTAGAAAAAGAACGTGGAATAACTATTAAAAGTCACGCTGTTCAAATGAAATATCAATATAAAAATAAAACATATACTCTTAATTTAATAGATACACCAGGACACGTAGATTTTTCTTATGAAGTTTCACGTTCTATAGCAGCTTGTGAAGGAGCTCTATTAGTTGTAGATTGTACTAAAAGTGTGCAAGCTCAAACTATATCTAATCTTTCTTTAGCGTTAAAGAAAAATCTTGTAATTATTCCAGTTTTGAATAAAATTGATTTATTAGATTCTATTCCTGAAGAAGTAATGGAAGAAATAATGGAATTAGTAAAATGTAAAATGGAAGATATTATTCCTGTTAGCGCTAAAATAGGATTAGGAATTAAAAATATTTTAAATAAAATTGTTACATGTATACCTGCTCCAAAAGGGGATCCTAAAGCTCCATTACAAGCTTTTATTTTTGATTCTTTATATAATCCATTTACAGGAATAGAAGCTTTTTTTAGAATAAAAAATGGAAGTATAAAAAAAGGACAAAAATTGAGATTTATGTCTACAGGAAAAGTTTATAATGCTTATGATATAGGAATTCTTAAGTTAAAACGTATTTCTAAAAAAATAATTGATACAGGTGATGTTGGATATGTAGTTTCTGGTATAAAAAATACTTACGAAGTAAAAGTTGGAGATACGATTACAGATGCTAATAATCCAGCAATAAAAGCAATAGAAAAAATTGATGAGGCAAAACCTATGGTTTTCTCTAGTATTTATCCAATAAATTCTGATAAATATGAAGAATTACGTTCTTCTATAGAAAAATTACAGTTAAATGATGCTGCTTTTTCTTTTACAACTGAATCTTCTCCTGTTTTAGGATTTGGATTTCATTGTGGTTTTTTAGGATTACTTCATATGGAAGTAGTTAAAGATAGATTAGAAAGAGAATATGGAATTTCTATAATTATTACAATTCCTAATGTTTCCTATAAATTATATAAAAAAAATAATAAAACTTTATTAATAAATAATCCTTCTGATTTTCCAGAAATGTATAAATTAAAAAAAATAGAAGAACCTTATGTTTTAATTTCTATTATTACTAAAGATATTTACATAGGAAATATAATGTCTTTATGTATTGAAAAACGTGGAGTTATAATAGAAGATCAACATTATTTAACTTCAGGTAGAATAAAAATTACATTTGAAATGCCTTTATCTGAAATTATATTTGATTTTTATGATAAGTTAAAAACAGTATCTAGAGGATACGCTTCTTTTGATTATAATTTTATTGGGTATAGAAATTCAGATTTAAAAAAAATTACTGTTTTCATAAATTATGAAAAAATAGAATCTTTATCTATTTTATCTCATAAAAAAAAGGCTTTTTTTTTAGCAAAAAAAATATGTAAAGAATTAGCTTTATTAATTCCAAAACATCAATTTAATATACCTATACAGGTTTCTGTATCTGGAAAAATTATAGCAAGAGAAACAATTAAAGCTTTTAGAAAAAATGTAACAGATAAATGTTATGGAGGAGATATAACAAGGAAAAGAAAACTTTTAGAGAAACAAAAAAAAGGAAAGAAAAAAATGCGTCAAATAGGAAAAGTAGAAATACCATCATCTGCTTTCATGACACTTTTAAAAGTTAAAAACTAATTTTATAAATTAAATTAAAAATCATTTTGTATGTCTATTAAAATAGGAATAAATGGTGTAGGTAGAATAGGTAAAATTGTTTTATTATCTGCATTAAGTCGTAAAAATAATATAGAAATAGTATCTATAAATGATTTAGCTTCTATAGAATATTTAGCTTATATATTAAAATATGATTCAGTTCATGGTAAATTCAATGGTGATATTCGTATTGAAAATACAAATTATTTAGTATTAAATAATGAAAAACGTATTAAAGTTACTAATGAAAAAGATCCTGGTAAAATAAATTGGGGAAATTTAAATATAGAATATGTAGTAGAATCTACTGGTCTTTTTTTAACAAAAGAATTAGCTTATGGTCATTTAAAATCAGGAGCAAAAAAAGTTATTTTATCCGCTCCTCCTAAAGAGGATGATATTCCTATGTTTGTAATGGGTGTAAACCATAAAAATATGAAAAAAGATGATATTATTATATCTAATGCATCTTGTACTACAAATTGTTTATCTCCAATTGTTAAAGTATTGAATGATAATTTTGGAATATTAGAAGGTTTAATGACTACTATACATGCTTCTACAGCTACTCAAAAAGTAGTAGATTCTATTTCTTATAAAGATTGGAAAGCTGGTAGATCATCATTAGTTAATATTATACCATCATCTACAGGTGCTGCTAATGCAGTAGGTAAAATAATTCCAAGTTTAAATGGAAAGTTAACAGGAATGGCTTTTAGAGTTCCTATATCAGATGTATCTGTATTAGATTTTACTGTTTATTTAAAAAATAGTACTAATTATGATAAAATTAAATACTATATGAAAAAAGCATCTGAAACTACATTAAAAGATATATTAGGATATACAGAAGAATCAGTAGTTTCAACAGATTTTATAGGAGATAAAAGAATTTCAATTTTTGATGCTGGTTCTAGCATCATGTTAAGTCCTAATTTTTTGAAAATTATTTCATGGTATGATAATGAATTTGGATATTCTAATAAATTATTAGATATTATAGAATATATGCATTCTATTTCTAAATAATTTATGGTATTTTTTTTATAAAAAAAAATTTTTTTTTGTATTTGTTAACTTTAAAAATAAAATTTTTCAACCCATTACTTATCATTAAAAATGGGGCTTTTATAACTTGATTATATAAAGATATTTGATCAAAAGTTTTTTGTGTTATAGATTTTTTTGGAGCTTTACATTCAATAATAATATGTGGTTTTTTATTATATATAACTAATATATCTATTCTTTTAGATAATTTATTTATTATTAAAGGATATTCAACCCATATATTTGAGTTTTTATAATTTTTTACCTTTTTTAGTAAAAAAATTATATATTGTCGTATTACTTCTTCATGAGTAAATGAATAGAATTTTTTTCTAATTATACAAAATATAAGTACATTATTTTTTATTTTTTTTATGTATAAATATTTTTTTATAAATAAATTTAAAGAATACATAAATAATTTTAAACTATAATACGAAAAAAATTCATTATGTCTTTGAATGAAAAAATATATAATTGTATTATTATTGGTTCAGGACCATCTGGTTATTCTGCAGCTATTTATGCTGCAAGATATGATTTAAATCCTATTATTATTGAAGGTAATCAACCAGGAGGACAATTAACTACTACAAATAATATTGATAATTATTTGGGATTTCCAATAGGTATTAGTGGAAAATATTTTATGGAAAAATGTAAAAAACAAGCGGAACGTTTTAACACTATAATAGTAAATAAATCCGTTGTTAAAGTTATTTTATCTAATAAAAAAGGAGGAATACATCATATTATTTTAGAAGAAAAACATTTTTTTAAAAGTAGAGGTTTAATTATTGCTACAGGTTCTAGTCCTAAATATTTAGGTATAGATAAAGAAAAAAAATTTATGGGATTAGGAATTTCTTTTTGTGCTACTTGTGATGGTTTTTTTCATAAAGAAAAAAATGTAGCTGTAATAGGAGGAGGAGATACAGCATTAGAAGATGCTAATTATTTATCAAATATTTGTAAAAAAGTTTATTTAATAGTTAGAAAAAATTATTTTATAGCATCCAAAATATTACAAAATCGTATTTTAAAAAAAAAGAATGTAATTATTCTATTTTGTTCTAATGTTAAACAAATTATTGGAGATCATTTTTTAGAAAAAATTATAGTCGTTAATCATAAAAATAAAACTATTAATACTATATCTATTAGTGGATTATTTATTGCAATAGGTCATATACCTAATACATATATTTTTAAAAATCAGTTAAATTTAGATGAAAGAGGATATATTATTGTTAATAAAGGGACTACTATAACTAGTATACCAGGAGTTTTTGCTGCTGGAGATGTACAGGACCCTATTTATCGTCAAGCTATAACTTCTGCAGGAACTGGTTGTATGGCCGCATTGGATTTAGAAAAATATTTGTCTTTATTATAAAAAATTATTAAATGATAGAAAATAATCGTTTTTTTGATTTTTTAGTTTCTCATGCTAAAAATTATGGCTTCATTTTTCCTTCTAGTGAAATTTATGGAGGTATAAATGCTGTTTATGATTACGGACAATATGGAGTAGAATTGAAAAATAATATCAAAAAATATTGGTGGAAATCAATGACTCAACTTCATGAAAATATAATAGGTATAGATTCTTCTATACTTATGCATTCTGATATTTGGAAAGCATCAGGACATGTTAATAAATTTAACGAATTACTAATTGATAATAAAGATTCTAAAAAAAGATATAAACCAGATTTTTTAATTAAAGAATATGTAGAAAGAAAATTTACAAAAAATTCTAAAAAAAAAAAAGAAATATTATTTCGTTTATCTAAATCTTTAGAAAAAAAAGATTTTTTAGATATAAAAACTATAATTGAAGAATTAAATATTCTTGATCCTATCTGTAAAACAAATAATTGGACAAAAATTCGTTATTTTAATATGATGTTTAAAATAGAAAATGAAAAAGATTTATATCTTCGTCCAGAAACAGCACAGGGTATATTTTCTAATTTTCATAACGTTAAAAAATCTAACAGAATGAAAATACCATTTGGTATTGCTCAGATAGGAAAATCATTTAGAAATGAATTTTTTGCAAGAAAATTTATATTTAGAATGCGAGAGTTTGAACAAATGGAAATGCAATTTTTTATTCTTCCTGAGGAAGAAAATAAATGGTATGAATATTGGAAAAAAATCCGTTTAAAATGGCATTTAATGTTAAATTTAGGAATTAAAAAATATAAATTATATCAACATAAACATTTAGCTCATTATGCTAGTGCAGGAACAGATATAGAATTTAATTTTCCTTTTGGATTCAAAGAGATAGAAGGAATACATTCTCGTAAAGATTTTGATTTAAAAAATCATGAATTGTTTTCAGGAAAAAAATTAAGAGTTTATGAAACTAAAAAAAATTACATTCCTTATGTAATAGAAACTTCTTTAGGATTAGATCGTATTTTTTTAGCTATATTAGCTTCTTCTCTTAAAGAAGAAAAATTGGAAAATGGTAGTGTTCGCACAGTTCTAAAAATTCCTTATTGCTTATCACCAATAAAAGCAGCTATATTTCCTTTAGTTAAAAAAAAAGGTATTCCTGAAATTGCTAAAAAAATATTTAATGATATAAAAATTAATCATAGATTAATTTATGATCAAAAAGAATCTATTGGTAAATTATATCGTAGACAAGATGCTATAGGAACCCCTCTTTGTTTTACTGTAGATTATAAAACGATAGAAACAGATACAGTAACTGTAAGATATAGAGATACTATGGAACAGAAAAGAATTCATGTAAAAGAAATATCAAAAATAATAGAACAAAAAACTGGATTGATAAATATTTTAAAAAAATTATCTCGTTTTATATAAATTATTTATTTCTTATTTCAGCTTTTAATTTATTTTTTAATAAATATTCAATTTTTTTCATAGAATCATTAATAATATTATCAGTTAATGTTTTTTCTTGGCTTTCAAAAAAGAAACTAATTGTATATGATTTTTTTGATTTTGGTATATTTATCCCTTCATATAAATCATATTGAATTTTTTTAATTATATGATTTTCTTTATTTTTAATTAATTGATTTATCTCTTCAAAAGAAACGTTTTTTTCAACTAATAAGGATAAATCTCTTTTTGATGTAGGATATTTAGAAAATGGAATATAAATTATTTTTTTATCTTGAATAATAGAAACTAAATATTCCCAATCTATTTCCGCATAAAAAATATTTTTTTTTTTAAAAAAATTATTTTTAACTATACCTAGTTCAGCTAATTTTTTATTATTTAATAAAATAGAAATACTTTCTTCTAATAAAGGATGTTTAGAACATATTTGAGTATAATCAAAAATTCCACTTTTTTGAAAAATTTGTTCAATTATACCTTTTAAATAAAAAAAAGGATAGTTATTTATTTTAAAATTGTTTTCTGATATTTGAATTATTTGAAAAATAGAAATTGATAAATATGTTTTTTCTAAAAACTTATTGTTATTTCTATAATATATTTTTCCTATTTCAAAAAATTTAAAATTTTTATTAAAAATTCTATTATAATTATATTTAATACAATCTATCATTCCAAATAGTAAACTAGAACGCATAGAATTGTAATTTTTTGTTAAAGGATTTATAATTTTTATTTCTTCTCTTTTAAAGAAAGAATTTAATAAAGAAGAATATTGATCATTTTTAATTATAGTATTAGAAATAATTTCTTGAAATCCATAACAAACTAATTGTTGAGATAAACATCTTCTAATTTCATTTTCTTTTCTATAAAAAAATATAGGAATTGGTGATACTTTTATTTGATTAGATATTTTAATTTTATTAATTCCATAAATACGTAATATTTCTTCTATTAAATCTATTTCTCTTTTAACATCTATTCTATATGTAGGTATAATAACCAATAAATAATTATCGTTTTCTGAATGTATATTTATTTCAAGTAATGATAAAATATTTTTAATTTTTTTTTTTGATATTTTTACTCCTATAGTATTTATTATTTTTTTATAACGAAGTTTTATTTTTTTAAATGTTATGGGATGAGGATAAACATCAATAATATTAGAAATATTTTTTTTTGTATTAGTTATTTCTTTGATAAGAAAAGAAGCTCTTCGTAAAGCGTATATAGTTAAATTAGGATCTATTCCTTTTTCAAGTAAATATTGAACATCTGTTTTTATTAAATGTTTTTTTCCAAAAATTCGTATAATAATAGGATCAAAACAAGCGATTCCTAAAAAAATATTTTTAGTTTTTATATGTATATTATAGTTAATATTGTTAATAATTCCAGCTATAGATAATGGTTGATCAGAATCTGATATAATCAGATCTTTTTTATTAACAATTATTTCTTTATTATCTATAGATTGTAAATGCATAGATGATTGAGCATTTTTTATAAAAATTTTATTTCCTATTATTTTATCTAAATCAAAAACATGTATAGGTATTCCTAATTCATACATCACATAATGAATTATATCCATTATATTATTTATAGATTTTATTCCTATAGATTCTAAACTAGAAATTAACCAATTTGGAGATGTATCTATTTTTATTTTAAAGAGAAGTATAACAGAATATCTTATACATTTTTTATTTTCTTCTAAAAAAATTTGAATATATTTATTGTTATGAAAATATATTTCATTATCTATTATTGGTTTAGATAAATGCACTTTATAACCACGAAATTTTAAAACTGTATATAAATCACGTGCAATTCCATAATGACTCATAGCATCCGTACGATTAGGAGTAATTTCTATATCTAAAATATAATCTTTTATATCCGTAATTTTTTTTATACTTTTTATTGGTAAACCTATATCAGTTAAAATATTAGATATTTTTTTGATATCCATATCAATGGAAATATATTTTTTAAGCCAATTATATGATATTTTCATGTTGTTATTGTAGACATAATCAATATATGTATAGATTCTCCTTTTTTATCAGTAAATTTTCTTAAAATACCTATTTTATTTAAATAATAGAGATCAAAATAAATTAATTTACCATTTAAATAAGATAAACTTTCAATTAAAAATTTAGAATTAAAAACCATTTTTATTTTTTTGAAATTTTTGAAAATAGATTTACATTTCATTTTTGAATAATTAATAGTATCTTTTTCAAAGATTTTTAATTCGTTATAATTAATATATAAATAAATAAATTTATTTAAAATAGAAATTCTTTTAATAGAATTTAAAAATAATAATCTATCTATTATTAATGATACATCATAATTTTTATTGATTATAAAATCATAATTTTTATTGATTATAAAATCATAATTTTTATTGATTATAAAATCATAATTTTTATTGATTATAAAATCATAATTTTGTTTATTATCATTTATTAACGGACATGAAAAAATATAATGTTTAAAATAAAAAACTATATTAAGTCTATGTTTATATACAATAACAATATTATTTTTTTTTTCGTTTTCTAAAATTTTCTTAATAATATTAAGAGACTTTTTTGGTATAAAAAATTCCACATTTTTATTAAATACAAGTTTTTTTATAGAATATTTTACAAGTCTAAAAGTGTCTTTAACTACAAAATTTGATTCACATGTAGAAAATTGAAAATAAACTCCATTAAAAACAGGTTTAAGTTTTATGTTACTATTAACATAAAATAAAGTATTGTTTAATATTTTTAAAAATATATTTGAAAGTAGGGTAATTTTTATAGAAGAATATTCTAATATTTTTGTTTTATATAAATTAGTTAATCCAATAATAATTGGAATTTCACAAATTCCTTGTTTAGAATAAATATTTAATGTATTTTTTTCTTTTTTAATAAGAATAGTTTCATTTGAGTATGTATTTAATACATCTATCATATATTTAGCATACACTGCTATTCTTATTTTTTTTATAGATTGTTTTCCTATAAAATTAACCTTTATTTTTGTAGAAATTATATTTTCTGATATTACATTTATAATATTTAATTTATTATTTTCTACAATATCAAAAAAAAAATATTCTGAACCTGAATTATTAAAACTTTTAATTTTATATAAAGCATTTAACCTATTAAATAGGTAAAAACTAGAAACAAAAAAATACATAAAATATATTTGTACTAATAGCGTGAGGGGGATTTGAACCCCCGACCTCTGGGTTATGAATCCAACGCTCTAACCAACTGAGCTATCACACCTAAAAATACAAATATAATATTAACCATTCTTAATAATACTAAAGTTAATATATTTTTGTTTTTAGTTAATCATAAAAATATGACTTTTGATTTAAGTAATTATAGAAAAAATTATAAAAAAAATTCTTTATTAGAATTAGATATTCCAAAAAATCCTTTAAAATTATTTCATAATTGGTTAGAACAAGAAAAAATTTTTTCTGAAAATACTGAAGTCAATGCTATGTCTATATCCACTATAGGAGAGGATGGTTGTCCAGAAACTAGAGTTGTTTTATTAAAAGAATATTCTGAAAAAGGATTTATTTTTTACACAAATTATTATAGTTTTAAGGGAAGATCTATACAAAAAATACCAAAAATTTGTCTTTCTTTTTTTTGGGAAAAAACAGAAAGACAAATAATTATTAAAGGAATAACATCAAAAATAAAAAAAAATAAATCAGATAAATATTTTTATAAAAGACCAAAAGAAAATCAAATAGGAAGTTGGGTATCTAGACAAAGTACTAAAATTCCATCTAAAGAGTATTTATTAGAACAATATAATAAATGGAAAGATTTTTTTAGAAAAAAAAAAACTATAGATCGTCCATTTTATTGGGGAGGATATATAGTAAAACCATATAGAATGGAATTTTGGCAAGGACAATCTCATAGATTACATGACAGAATTGTTTATAATAAATTAGAAAAAAATAATAAATGGATTTTATGTAGATTATCACCATAAAAAAGATAAAGTTTTAAAAAAACTTTATCCTTTCTTAATATTTTACAATTTTGTTAATTCTGCTCCTATTTTAAATTTAGCTACTTTTTTTCCTGGAATATGTATTCTTTTTCCTGTTCTAGGGTTAACTCCATTTCTTGGATTTCTTTCTATAACAGAAAAGGTTCCAAATCCGACAAGGGTTACTTTAACTCCTTTTTTTAAGGATTCAATTACCGTTTCAATAAATGCATCTGTAACATTTCTTGCTTTTATTTTTGTTATTCCAGTTTTTTCAGCTATTGAATTAACCAATTCTGTTTTGTTCATGAACTTATATATATAATTTTAATTTTTTTAATTAACTATAAAACAATCTTATAATTAATGATAACAAATATAATAAAAGGAGAAAGAACTCTTAACATAAGAAGAAATCTTTTTTTTTATCTAACAAAAAGATTTCTTCTTATGTTAAGACCATTAATTAGGTTTTTAATATTCATTTTTTTTCTTCCTTCTATTTGTCCTTCTAAAATAAATAGAAAACCTCCTTTCACATAAATTTTCATTTCATATGAAATAATAATAACTAATCCAATTGGAAAAGAATGAACTTCATGTATTTTTTTTACAAAAAAAATTTTAAATCTAAAAAATATTTTTTCATTGAAAAATAAATAAGTCCATGCAGTTGGATAAGGACATAACCCTCTTATTTTATTATAAATAGATTCTATAGAATTATCCCATTGTATTCTACAATCTTTATTAGATATTTTTGGAGCATATTTTAACAAGGAATAATTAATTTTTTTTTTCATATTTTTTTGATCAATGGGTTTTATTTTATTTTTTAGAATACCTTCTAAGGTTTTTATAATCAAATAGCCACCTATTTTACTTAGTTTTTCTTCTAGTTCTCCTGCAGTTTCTTCTTTTCCTATTTTTATTTCTTTTTGCAAAAGAATTTTTCCAGAATCTATTTTTTTTTCTATAAAAAAAGTAGTTAATCCTGTTTTACTTTCTCCATTTATAATTGTCCAATTTATAGGAGCTGCTCCTTTATATTGAGGTAAAATAGATGGATGTAAATTTAAAGAACCCATTTTAGGTAAATTCCATACTTTTTTTGGCAAAATTTTAAAAGAAACAACAATTTGTATATCAGGATTCCATTTTTCTAAATTTTTTAAAAAAGAATAATCAAGAAGATTTTTTGGTTGTAAAAAAGGTATATTATTTTTTAATGCGTATTTTTTTATAGGTGTAAAATATTTTTCTTTTTTTTTACATAATGTAAAATCTGGATTTGTAATTATCCCTACAATATTATATTTTTTAATGTATAATTCTTTTAGAGATGAAAGGGAAAAATTATTAGAACCTATAAATACAATTTTTGGAAACTTTTTCATATAATTTATTTGTAATTTAAATTCACTAATTTTATCTTGTAATTTTATGAAAAAGTTCATTGATTTTTGAGAATCAAATATATAAAAATATCATTTTATTTGATTTTTTAATTTTTAAAATATATGTATTGGACTTTAGAATTAGCTTCTCATTTAGAAGATGCGCCTTGGCCTGCAACAAAAGAAGAATTGATTGATTTTGCTATTCGTACTGGAGCGCCTTTAGAAGTAGTTGAAAATCTTCAGCAATTAGAAAACGGAGAGGGGGAGATTTTTGAATCTATAGAAGATATATGGGCTGATTATCCACGTGATGACGAAGATTTTTATTGGAATAGAGATGAATATGAACTTTAACTTTATTTTTATGATTAATATTATATGAGTTTTATCAGAAATATTTTAAATAAATTTTTAAATAAAAATGATAGAGACCTTAAAGAGGTTAGTAAATTATTAGTTCAAATCAAAGAAGAAGAGAAAAAAACATCGACATTATCTGATGAAGAATTGAGAAATGAAACTAAATATTTAAAAAATATTATACTAAATTCTACAAAAAAATTTAAAGAAGAAGAAAAAGAATTATTAAATAATATAAAAGATAAATTTAATACTATTGGAACTTTAGAAAAAACTTATTCAAGTATAGAAATAATTAAAGAAAAATCTAATAAAATAGAACAAAAAATATTAATAGATATTTTACCTAAAGCTTTTTCTATTATTAAGGAAACAGCTAAGCGTTTTAAAGAAAATAAAAAACTTGTTGTGAAATCTACTCTTTTTGATAAAGAGTTATCAAAAACAAAATCTTATATTACTTTGGATGGAGATTACGCTATTTGGATAAATAGATGGGATGCATATGGTAAACCTATAATTTGGGATATGGTACATTATGATGTACAATTAATGGGTGGAATAGTTTTACATCAAGGAAAAATAGCTGAAATGGCTACAGGAGAAGGAAAAACTTTTGTAGCTACTCTAGCAGCTTATTTAAATGCTTTACCTGGAAAAGGAGTACATATAGTTACAGTAAATAATTATTTATCTAGAAGAGATACAAATTGGATGGCTCCTTTAATGGAGTTTCATACATTAACAGTAGATTGTATAGATAATTATCCATCATCTAATATAGATATGCGTAAAAAAGCTTATAAAGCAGATATTACCTATGGTACAAATAATGAATTTGGTTTTGATTATTTGCGAGATAATATGAGTTCTTCTAAAGATGAATTAGTTCAAAGAGAATTAAATTATGCAATTATAGATGAAATAGATTCTGTATTAATAGATGAAGCACGTACTCCTTTAGTTATATCTGGACCTGTAGACTCTAAAAAAGATAATAAAAATGAATTTGAATTTTTTAAAGAAAAAGTAGAACAACTTGTAAAAAAACAAAATATAGTAGTTAATAATTGTTTACAAAAAGCAAGAAATTTAATAAAAAATGGAGATAAAAAATTAGGTGGATTAAATTTATTTCAAGCATACCGTGGTTTACCGAAGAAAAAATCATTAATTAAATTTTTAAGTGAAGATAATATTCGTTTAATATTACAAAAAACGGAAAGTCAATATTTACAAGATTATGGTAGAGATATTTATAAGGTAGATAAAGATCTTTATTTTATTATTGATGAAAAAAATAATACTGTAGAATTAACAGATAAGGGTATAGAATTTTTATCCAATAATGTAGAAGATGCTGGATTTTTTGTCTTACCAGATATAAATGTAGAATTAACTGAATTAGAAAATAAAAATTTATTTAAAGAAATAGAAATAAAAGAAAAAGAAAAACTTTTGAAAAATTTTTCAGTTAAATCACAAAGAATACACATTATTAATCAACTTCTTAAAGGTTTTACCTTGTTTGAAAGAGATATTGATTATGTTGTTTTAGAAGGTAAAGTTAAAATAGTAGATGAACAAACTGGTCGTATTATGGAAGGAAGACGTTATTCTGATGGATTACATCAAGCTATAGAAGCAAAAGAAAATGTTCATATAGAATCTTCTAGTCAAACTCTTGCTACGATAACTTTACAAAATTATTTTAGAATGTATAGAAAAATATCAGGAATGACAGGTACTGCGGAAACAGAATCTGGAGAATTTTGGCATATCTATAAATTAGATGTAGTAGTAATACCTAGTCATAAAGCTATACAAAGAAAAGATTTACAAGATCTTGTTTTTAAAACAAAAAGAGAAAAATATAACGCTATCATAGAAAAAATAATTTTTTTGTCTAAAAAAGAAAAACGTCCTGTTCTTGTTGGTACAACTTCTGTAGAGGTTTCAGAATTTTTGAGCAGAGCTTTAAAATTTAGAAAAATATCACATAATGTTTTAAATGCAAAATTGCATGAAAAAGAAGCTGAAATTATAGAAAAAGCTGGATTTATTGGATCTGTAACTATAGCGACTAATATGGCAGGACGTGGAACAGATATTAAACTTTCTAAAGAAGTGATAGAAAATGAAGGTTTATATGTTTTAGGAACTGAAAGACATGATTCTAGAAGGGTAGATAATCAGTTAAGAGGTAGATCTGGACGTCAAGGAGATCCAGGATGCTCTCAATTTTATGTATCCTTAGAAGATAATTTAATTCGTTTGTTTATTGATACAGAAAGACTTTCTAAATTAATGGATAAATTTGGTCATAAAGAAGGAGACATCATACAACATCCTTTATTAACAAAATCTATTGAAAAAGCACAAAAAAAAATAGAGGATAACAATTTTAGTATGCGAAAACGTTTATTAGATTATGATGATGTTATTAATAAACAAAGAGAATTTATCTATAAAAGACGTAAAAATGCTCTATATGGAAATGAATTGAGTTTAGATATTTCTAATATGGTATATTTTTTATTAAATGTTATAATAACTGTTAATAAATCTATTAACGATTTTAAAAATTTAGAATATGAATTTAATAACATTTTTGGTATTAAATTTCCTATAAAAGAAAAAGATTTTTTTTCTTATAAAGAAGATAATTGTATAAATAAACTTCATGATACAATTATATATTTGTACGATAAAAAAAAAGAAAAAATAAATCAAGAAATAGAAACTATTGTTTCTAATATCGTTGGAATAAATAAAGAATTTTATAAATTGCAGGTAATCTTTACAGATGGATTTCATCATATAGTTTCTATGTCAGATTTAAAGGAATTTTATGATACTAAAGGAAAATCCTTATTATCAATACTTGAAAAAAAAACTATATTATGTTTTATGGATGATAAGTGGAAAGAACATTTACGTGAAATGGATAATTTACGATATTCAGTGCAAAATGCTGTTTTTGAACAAAAAGATCCTCTTATAGTTTATAAACAAAATGCTTTTAATTTGTTTCAGGAAAGAGTTTATGATATTAATAAAAAAATTATATCTTTTTTATTAAAATCTTTTATAAAAAGAGGTGAAGTTTTATGCATTCCAAATAATAATCTAGATTATTTTATGAAAGTAAAAAATGGTAAAAAAATAGGTAGAAACAATAGAATTAATATTCGTCATTTAATTACAGGAGAAACTAAAAATATTAAATTTAAACAAGCAGAATTTTTTTTAGAAAAAGGCGAATGGGTAATAGAGAATGATTCTTGTTAGATTTCATGTTTTATTATAATAAAACGTATATTATTAACTTTAATTATATTTATCATTTCTTGTTACTTTGTAATAAGTTTTTGGTCAATAAAAAAAAATTATAATTGTATAAAATATATTCCATATAATACATATGGTGTTGTTTTAGGTACTTCTAAGTATTTACATGGAGGTGGTATAAATGCTTATTTTAAATATAGGATAGATGCAGCAGCTATTCTTTTTCATCATAGAAAAATACGTTATATTATTGTAAGTGGAGATAATAGAGAAAAAAATTATAATGAACCAAAAATGATGAAAAAAGAATTAATAAAAAAAGGTATTCCTTCTAATTTTATTTATGAAGATTTTTATGGAATTAGTACTTTACATTCTATATCAAGAGTTTATAAAAATTTTCATCAAAAAAAATTTACAATTATATCTCAAAAATTTCATAATGAAAGAGCTATTTTTATTGGAAATTGTTTAGGATTAGATGTGATAGCATTTAATGCTAAAAGTTTTTCTTTTGATGAAAAAGTACAATTGAGAGAAATTTTTGCTAGAATTAAAGTTTTTTGGGATATTTTTTTTAAAAAAAATATTTTTTTAAAATTTCTGCATTATTATATTTTTTAGTATTTACTTCTAATAAACAAGGATTATCTGAATTATTCCAAAATAAGGATAAACTATTTTTTAAAGCATGTTTATTACACACTTTTTTATATTCCCAATTATACATTTTGCATATTTTTTCTGCAGAAAAAATATGTTTTGTTTCGAAAAAGTTGAATACTTTTTTAGGTAATTTTTTTGAAATAAATTTAAAAATATGACCTCCTCCATTATTAATAAGTATAATTCTAAAATTTTTTGGAGTATAATTATTCCATAAAGCGTTACTATCATAAAAAAAACTTATATCTCCAACAATTAATGTTACAATTTTTTTACTAATTACAGAAGAACCTATAGCTGTTGAAACACAACCGTCTATTCCAGATACACCTCTGTTACAATAGGATTGAATAGAATATTTTTTTTTATTAAAAAGTTGATAATATCTTATTATCATACTATTTCCTAATTGTAGGATAGAATTATTAGGAATTTTATTGAAAATAAAAAAAAGAATTTTAATTTCTGAAAAATTTTTTTCTTTTTTTAAAAAAAATTTTTGTTCTTTTATTTTTAATTTTCTTATATTTTCCCATTTATATCTATAATTTGAAAAATTCAAATTATTTATTATATTAAAATTATAAAAAATTTTAAAAAATGATTCTGGGGAAATTGGCCAATAAGTAGTTAATTTATAATAAGTATCCGGATAGGATAGATGATTTTCACCTATATGCCAATGATATATTGGTGGATCTTTTCTTAAAAAGAACTTTATTTTTTTGGATATAATATTGATTCCAATAGTTAATAAAATATGTGGTTTTAAACTTTTCCATTGTTTATAAGTCATACCAAAAAGTAATTGGTCTATACTTGAGAAAAATAATTTTCCATGTACATGAGATGTTGTTTCTGTAAATACAACAATAGAAGGATCTAAACTTAATTTTCTTAATATTTTTTCCATATTTTTTTCTGGATAATTTAATCCTAATAAAATCATTTTTTTTTTATATTTTTTCCATATATATAATTCTTTTTTGTAATATTTATATTTTTTAATATTATTTTTTACAGGTAGAATTTTAATTATTTTTGGTTTTACTTTTAATTTATTTGTTGTTTCATAAAGAGGTTCTGAAAATGGAATATTAATATGTATAGGTATTTTTTTTAAAATACATTTATTAATAGATTCATTCATTAATTTATCGTTATACCATAATCCTGATTCAGATTCATCTTCAGTTAATTGAATTGAAGTTTCTACATGTTTTTTAAAAATATTTTCTTGATGAATTGTTTGACCTTCTAAAATATCTATAATTTCTTTAGGACGATCTGCAGTAATAAAAATAAGTGGAATTTTTTGATAAAAAGCTTCTATTAATGCAGGATAAAAATTAACAACAGCTGATCCAGAAGTACAATTAACAACTACAGGAGTTTTTATTTGTTGAGCTATTCCTAAAGCAAAAAATCCTGCACAACGTTCATCCACTATACTATAAGTAGTAAAATATTTATTTTGTGTAAAATGTATAATGATTGGAGCATTTCTAGATCCTGGAGAAATAATTATATTAAATATAGATTTAGCTTTCAAAATTTCACCTAAACTTTGTACAATTTTTTTATTGGAATACATTTTTAATTTAAATTAATCCACCATTTACATTTAAAACAGAACCAGTAACATAATTAGATAAATCTGAAGCTAAAAATAAAGTACAATTAGCTACTTCTTGAGGAGTTCCTGCTCGTTGTAATGGTATATTTTTTATCCAATTTTTTTTTATATCACAATTAAGATTAGAATTCATTTTTGTAATAATATATCCAGGAGCTATAACATTACAACGTATATTTTTTTTACCTAATTCTTTTGCTATTGATTTAGTAAATCCAATAATTCCTGCTTTAGATGATGCATAATTAGATTGACCAATGTTGCCTGTAAGTCCTACAATAGAACTCATATTAATAATACTTCCTTTTTTTTGTTTCATCATAGGAATAATAACATGTTTAGTTAAATTGAAAACAGAATAAAGATTAGTTTTTATAACATAGTCCCAATCTTCTTTTGATATTTTAAGTAGAAAATTATCTTTTATAATACCAGCATTGTTAACTAATATATCGATAGTTTTATATTTTTTTAAAATATTTTTAACTAAATTTTCTGAAGAATTAAAATCTGAAAGATCTATCTTATATGATTCTACTGAATTTTTCAATTCAACTTCCAATTTATTTGCTTCCTTTTTTGATGAAAAAAATGTAAAAATAACATTAGCTCCATGTTTTACAAAAGTTTTTACTATAGATCTTCCTATATCTCCTGATCCACCTGTTACTAGAGCTATTTTTTTATTTAATAACTTCATGTAATAATATTATGATTTGTTTTTATTATTTATTAATTGAAAAATTAAATTTAATTGTTCTTCTATATTTATAAATGTAGAATCTATTTCTATATAATCTGAAGATTTTTTAAGTGGGGAAATATGACGAGAAGTATCCATAATATCTCTATAAATAATGTTTTTTTTAACTTCATCATAAGTAATTTTTATTCCTTTTTTTTTTAGTTCTTTATATCTTCTATAAGAACGAATATCTATAGAACCTTTCATAAAAATTTTTAATTCTGATTTAGGAAAAACAGATAATCCGATATCTCTTCCATCCATAACTATTCCTTTTTTTTTACCCATATTTTTTTGCATAGTAGTTAATATTTCACGTATTTCTGGAATACGTGCTATTAAACTAACTTTTTTTGTTACTTCTATTGATCTAATTTTTGATTGAATATTTTCTTTATTTATAAAAATATTCGTTTTATTAAATTTTTTATTCCATTTAAACTTAAAATTTATTTTTTTTAAAAAAGGTATAAAATTAGATACATTCCATAAATCACTGTTAAACATTTTTTTTTGAATAGCTAATAAAGTAATACCTCTATACATAGATCCAGTATCTATATATTTATATTTTAGTTTTTTAGAAATAGCTTTGGCTAAAGTACTTTTTCCAGAGGAAGAATAACCATCTATAGCTATAATGATTTTATTCATAAATTATTAATTAATTCATATTTATATGATAATAATTTATAATAAAGTTTTACAGTTAAAAAATCAGAAGAAGGTTCTTTTTTATTTGGTAAAAGTTCAACTATATCAAATCCTATTATTTTTTTTTTTTTAAAAACTTTTTTTAAAAATTTTAAAGTAGTATACCAATATAATCCTCCTGGTTCTGGAGTTCCAGTAGAAGGAACTATGCTTGGATCAAAAACATCTATGTCTATACTTATGAACACATTTTTTGATAGTCTATGAATAGCTTTTTTCATCCAGGTATCATTTTTATAAATTTTATGCATGTAAAAAATATTTCCTTTTTGAACATATTTTTTTTCTATAAAATCCATACTACGAATACCTATTTGTATTAAAGGGTATTTTTTTGAAGCCTCATGCATAGAACAAGCATGATTATACGGATCTCCATTGTATATGGATCGTAAATCAGCATGTGCATCCATATGAAGAATACTTAAATCTTCATATTTTTCTCCAAAAGCTCTAATACTTCCTATTGATATAGAATGATCTCCTCCTATAATAGTAACAAATTTTTCTTTAAATAAAAATTTTTTTGTAACGTTGTATACCTTATCAATCATATCTTTAGAAGATATAGAAGTAGGTAAAACAGGTACAGATATAAAAATTCCTCTTTTATATACTTCAGAATTTGTTTCAATATCATATAATTCCATATGTTCAGATGCAGATAGAAAAGCTTTTGGTCCTTTTTTAGATCCTTTTTTCCATGTTTGAGTACGATCATATGGAATTAGTATAAGTATTATTTTAGACTTTTCAAGTGTTGCATATTTTTTAGATATTCCGGCAAAAGTTTTTTTTATCATTGAATTTCAATAACCTAATATTTTTAATATTTCTTCAGGATTTTGTGATTTTCTAAATATTTTGTATACCAATTTTTTTTCTTGATCTAAATCTATTAATATATGTATAGGTTGAGGAATTAAACAATGGTGTACTCCTCCATATCCACTTATTGTATCTTGATAAGCTCCAGTATTAAAAAATCCAATATATAATGGAATATTTTTATGAAAACAAGGAAGATGTATAGCATTCATATGTTGTTCTGAATTATAATAATCATCACTATCACATGTTAATCCTCCTAAAAAAACTCTTTCATAAGAATCGTTCCATCGATTAATTGCCATCATAATAAATCTACTACTCATTGCCCAAGTATCAGGAAGTGTAGTCATAAAAGAACTATCTATCATATTCCATTTTTCTCTATCATTTTGACGTTTTTGACTAAGTATTTTGTATAAAATACCACCACTTTCTCCTACTGTGTATGCTCCAAATTCAGTATATATATGTGGTTCAGAAACGTTTTCTTTTTGGCAAAATTTTTTTATTTGATAAACAATTTCATTTGTCATATATTCATAATCATATTTAAAAGACATTGATGTTTTAATAGGAAATCCTCCTCCTATATTTAAAACATCTAATTCTGGTGCTATTTTTTTTAGTTTTGCATAAATATGTAAACACTTAAAAAGTTCATTCCAATAATAAGCGGTATCTTTAATACCTGTATTAATGAAAAAATGTAACATTTTTAATTTTACTTTAGGATTATTTTTTATTTTATTTAAATAAAAAACAATAATATCTTTATATCCAATTCCTAATCTAGAAGTATAAAATTCAAATTTAGGTTCTTCCTCTGAAGCTATACGTATGCCTAATTTAAAAGGTGAATTTATAACTAAACTAAGTTTTTCTAATTCATCAGAATTATCTAATATAGGAATAGTATTATAAAAACCATTATTAATAAGTTCTGATATGTTATTAATATAATTTTTGGTTTTAAATCCATTACATATTATTTCAACATTTTTATCAGTTTTTCCTTTTTTATAAAGATTTTTTACAATTTCTATATCATAAGCATATGAAGTCTCAATACTTATATTATTTTTTAAAGCTTCTTCTAAGATAAAAGAAAAATGAGAACTTTTAGTACAATAACAATAAGTATATCTATTATTATATTGATTAGATTGAATAGCTTTTTCAAACCATTTTCTAGCTCTTTTTATGTTTTTAGATATTTTTGGTAGATATGTAAATTTTAATGGAGTTCCATATCTTTCTATAAGATGCATTAATGGAATACCATGAAATTCTAATAAATTATTTTTAATAGAAAATTCCTCAGTAGGAAAATCAAAAGTTTGATCTATAAGATCATAATAACGAATTTTCATTGAAATTTATGAAAAAATATTTATTTTTTTTTATGCATTAAAAATTTTTTTAAAAAAAGATCTATTTCTCCATCCATTACGGATTGAAATTGTGTTGTTTCATAACCTGTTCTTAAATCTTTTATTAATTTATAAGGATGCATAATATAATTACGTATTTGATATCCCCATTCTATTTTTTTTTTTTTAGATTCTATTTTTACTTTTTCTTCATTTTTTTTATTAATTTCTATATCAAATAATCTAGATTTTAGAAGCTGTAAAGCTTTTTTTCTATTTTTTATCTGAGATCTAGATTCTGTATTTTCTATTATAATTCCAGTTGGATGATGACGTAATCGTACTCCTGTTTCTACTTTATTAACATTTTGTCCACCTGCTCCACTAGAACGAAATGTTTCCCATTGAATATCTGAAATTTTTATATTTATATTTATATTTTCATCTATTACAGGATAAACATAAACAGAAGAAAAAGAAGTGTGACGTTTTGAATTGCTATCAAATGGAGATATACGTATTAACCTATGGACTCCATTTTCTCCTTTTAAGTGTCCAAAAGCATAAAGTCCTTTTATTTCTAAAGTTACAGACTTAATTCCAATAATATCTCCATATATGTGATGAATATTTTTAATGGAAAAATTATATTTTTCAGCCCACATTATATACATTCTCATTAACATAGAAGTCCAATCACAACTTTCAGTCCCACCTGCTCCAGAAGAAATTTGTAATATAGCATTTAAAGAATCTTCTTTTTTTGAAAAAAGATTTTTTAATTCCATATTTAAAAGTAATTTTTTAGTTTTATTTAATTGAATTTTTAATTCTTTTTCTAAATTTTCTTCTTTGGAAAGAGATAAAATAACTTTTAATTCTTCTAAAGATTCTTTTAAATTTTCAAAATCATTTATGCATGTTTTCATATTATGCATATTTTTTATAAAACTTTGAGATTTATTATTTTTTTTCCAAAAATCAATAGTTGATATTTTTTTTTGTTCTTTATCAAAATTTTCTTTTACTTTTTCTATATTTAGCATATTATAAATTCTGTTAACTCTATCAGAAATAGATTGAATTTCTTCCTTATTTATCATAATACTAAAATAAATATTTTTAAATAATTAGTTAAAAAACTTCTTAATCTTATCATATTTTTTTTATATTATTATAAAAAAAAACTTCTTAATATGAATTTTAATAAGTTTACTATAAAATCTCAAGAAGTAATACAAAAAGCACAAAAAATTGCATTAAATAATAATCAACAATCTATTGAAAATGCACATATTTTGAAATCAATTTTAAAAATTAAAGAAAATATAGTATCATTTTTTTTAGAAAAATTAAAAGTAAGTAATCAATCAATAATAATAGGCTTAGATAGTATTATTTCTTCTTATTCAAAAATCATAAGTGTACCATTTACTCAACATTTTAGTACTAATGTTACTAAAATGTTAAATATAGCAGAAAATTATGCTGTTTTATTAAAAGATGAATTTATCTCTATAGAGCATATTTTTTATGGTATTTTTATGAGTAATGATTCTACTTCTCAACTGTTAAAAAATCATGGTATTACAGAAAAAAATATAAAAGAAATAATTGAAAATATTAGAAAAAAAAGCGGTAATGTCATTTCTTATACACCAGAAAATACCTATAATGCTTTAATAAAATATGCAAAAAATCTTAATGAATGGGCGAATAAAGGAAAATTAGATCCTGTTATTGGACGTGATGAAGAAATACGTAGAGTTTTACAAATATTATCTAGAAGAACAAAAAATAATCCAATTTTAATTGGAGAACCAGGAGTAGGTAAAACTGCTATTGCAGAAGGATTAGCACATCGTATTATTAGTAGTGATATTCCAGATAATTTAAAAAATAAACAGGTTTTTTCTTTAGACATGGCTTCTTTAATAGCAGGAGCTAAATATAAAGGAGAATTTGAAGAACGTCTTAAAGCTGTAGTCAAAGAAGTAACATACTCAGATGGAGAAATTATTTTATTTATAGATGAAATACATATTTTAGTTGGAGCAGGAGGAGGCGAAGGATCTATGGATGCAGCAAATATTTTGAAACCAGCATTAGCAAGAGGTGATCTTAGAGCAATAGGAGCAACAACTTTAAATGAATATCAAAAATATTTTAAAAAGGATAAGGCTTTAGAAAGAAGATTTCAACAAGTATATGTTAATGAACCTTCTATTATTGATGCAATATCTATATTACGTGGAATTAAAGAAAAATATGAAAGTTATCATAAAGTAAGAATTAAAGATGAATCTATTATAGCTGCTGTAGAATTATCTAAACGTTATATAAATGAACGATTTTTACCAGACAAAGCTATAGATTTAATAGATGAAGCGGCTTCTAAATTAAGAATGGAAATAAATTCTAAACCAGAAGAATTAGATGTATTACATAGAAAAATTATGCATATGGAAATACAAATAGAAGCTTTAAAAAGAGAAAAAGATGAAAAACAATTAATTCCTTTAAAAAAAGAATTATCTAAATTAAATGAAGAAAAAATGCAGTTACAAACTCAATGGCAAAGTGAAAAAAATTTAGTAGAAGGAATACAAAAAACAAAAGATAAAATAGAAAATTTTAAATTTGAAGCAGAACAAGCAGAAAGATTAGGAGATTATGGAAAAGTAGCAGAATTAAGATATGGAAAAATTAAAGAAGAAGAAAATAAAATTAAATCATTTGAAAATGAATTAAAAAAACAAGAAGATCAAGGTAAAAAAATGATACAAAAAGAAGTATCTAAAGAAGACATAGCTCAAGTAGTATCTAAATGGACTGGAATTCCAGTTACTAAAATGTTGCAAAATGAAAGAGAAAAATTATTATTTTTAGAAAAAGAATTACATAAAAGAGTTATAGGACAAAATGATGCTATTAAATCTGTTTCAGATGCTATAAGACGTTCTAGAGCTGGATTACAAGATGAAAAAAGACCTATAGGTTCCTTTCTTTTTATGGGGAGCACAGGAGTTGGAAAAACAGAATTAGCAAAAACTTTGGCAGAATATTTGTTTGACGATGAAAATAATATAGTTCGTATAGATATGAGCGAATATCAAGAACGTCATTCTGTAAGCAGGCTTATAGGAGCTCCACCTGGATATATAGGTTATGATGATAGTGGTCAATTAACAGAAGCTATCCGTAGACGTCCTTATAGTGTCATTTTATTAGATGAAATAGAAAAAGCACATTCAGATATTTTTAATATACTTTTACAGGTATTAGATGATGGTAGATTGACAGATAATAAAGGAAAAACAGTTAATTTTAAAAATACTATTATTATCATGACTTCTAATATAGGTGCAGATATCATACAGGATAATTTGGATCAATCTTACACTTATAATAGAATAGAAACTACAAAAAAAACTTTAATAGATTTGTTAAAAAATGTAGTGAGACCTGAATTTATTAATCGTATAGATGAAATTATTTTATTTAAACCACTATCTAGAAAAGAAATTAAAGATATTGTCAAGTTGCAAATGAAAAAATTAAAAAATTTATTATTTAATAAAAATATTTGTATAGAATCAACTAATGAAGCTATAGAATATTTAGCAGAAAAAGGATATAATCATCATTTTGGAGCTAGACCTTTAAGGAGAATTATTCAACATGATATATTAAATAACCTATCTAAAGAAATACTAAAAGAAAAAATACAAAAAAATCATAAAATTTTAATAGATTTTTTTAAAGAACAAGGAATTGTATTTAGATAAAAATAAAAAAATTAATAAAAATTATAATATAGTGATTCATAAATCAGGTTTTGTTAATATCATAGGATTTCCTAATGTAGGAAAATCTACATTGATGAATGCTCTTATAGGTAAAAAAATTTCTATAATAACGAATAAACCACAAACTACTCGTCATAGAATATTAGGAATTGTTAATAAACCTAATTTTCAAATTATTTTTTCTGATACTCCAGGTATAATACATCCTATTTACCCTATGCAAAGGATTATGATGCAATATGTAAAAAAATCATTGTATGATGGGGATATTATCCTATTAACAACAGAAATAGGAAAATTAGAAAATTTTTATATGATTGATTATATAAAAAAAAATAAGAATGTTCCTATCATTATATTAATAAATAAAATAGATAAAATAGGTATAGAATATAGAGAAAATATTTTATATAAAACAATTGATTATTGGCATAAATTATTTCCTAATTCTGAAATATTACCAATATCTGCATTAAAAAAAATGAATCAAGATTTATTAATGAATAAAATTTATGAATTATTATCTGAACATCCTCCTTATTATCCTAAAATATCTTTAAGTAATAAATCTGAATATTTTTTTGTAAATGAAATAATTAGAGAAAAAATATTTTTTTTCTATAAAAAAGAAATACCTTATTCTGTGGAAATAGATACAGAATTTTTAAAAAAAGAAAAAACTTTCATAGAAATATTTTCTTCTATATATGTAGAAAGAGATTCTCAAAAAGGAATTTTGATTGGAAAAAAAGGAAAAACTTTAAAAAAGTTGAAATTTTTTTCCGTAAAAAGTATAGAATCTTGTTTAAAGAAAAAAATAAAATTAAAATTACATGTAAAAATATTAAAAAAATGGAGATATGATTACAAAAAATTGAAAAATTTTGGATATTAAATCAATATTATTTTTATAATAAAGAATTTTTTTTTACCAAATTGTAATAAAATATATTTCATTCCTATTATGTTATTTTTTTTTAATAATATATTTTCTTTAATCATTTGTTTATTGACATAAATAGAATTTGCTTTTATAGCACGAATAGCTTCACTTTTAGAAGAAAAAAAACCACTATTTTTTAATAAATCTATTAAAAAAATTCCTTTTTTAAATTCATCATAAGAAAGTTCCATATGTGGAATATGATTATATATAGAAACAAAATTTTTTTCATCTAAATAATGTAATTTTTTATGATTTTTATCAAATAATATATGTGTAATTTCCATTATTTTTTTAGATATTTCTTTTCCATGAACCCATTTAGTAATATCATTAGCTAATTCTCTTTGCAAAAATCTTTTATCTGGATTTTTTCTATGTTTTAAAATTAAAATTTCAATTTTTTCTTTAGAAAAAAAAGTATATATTTTTATATATTTTTCAATTTTTGAATCAGATATATTCATCCAAAATTGATAAAATTTATATGGAGATGTTTTCTTTTCATCTAACCATATATTTTCTCCTTTTTCACTTTTTCCAAACTTAATTCCATTAGATTTTGTTATTAAAGGAAATGTAAATCCATATACTTTTTTTCCTGTTTTTTTTCTAATAAGCTCTATACCTGTTGTTATATTTCCCCATTGATCAGATCCTCCTATTTGTAATTGACAATTTTTTTCTTTATTTAAATATAAAAAGTCATATCCTTGTATAAGAGTATAAGAAAATTCAGTAAAAGAAATTCCGTTTTTTTTATTTTTAATTCTTTTTTTTACAGAATCTTTAGATATCATATAATTTATAGTAAAGTGTTTACCCACTTTACGAATAAATTCTAAAAAAGAAATATTTTGAATCCAATCTGAATTATTTAATAATTCTATTTTTTCTGAATGAACTTTTACAAGTTTTAATATTTGATTTTTTATAAGTTTTGTATTTTTTTGTAAAATTTCTTTACTTAAAAAAATCCTACTATTATATTTTTCAGAGGGATCTCCTATAAAACCTGTAGCTCCACCAATCAATGCTAAAGATTTATGTCCCATTTTTTGAAAATGAATTAACATAATAATAGGTAATAAATTACCTAAATGAAGAGAATCAGATGTAGGATCAAAACCAATATACATTGTAGTTGGTTTTTTTAATTTTTGTTCTACACCAGATACTTTATTTTGTATTAAACCTCTCCATGAAAGTTCATCTATGATAGTTTTCATATAATAATAGTATTTTTATTAATGAAAATGATAAAACAGATTATAAAATATAATTTTTTTACTTTTTTTTTTAGTTTTATTCATATACTATTCAATTTCTTTTTTTTTAAAAAATATTTTTTTTATGTATTGAAAATAAATACAGTATTATTTACTGTAAGTAGTTTTTTATTTTTATTTTTCTTAGTTTTAAGGAATAAATTTCCTAGAATGATTATATATATTTATATTTTATTTATTATTATAAAGTTATTTTTAGGAATTATTATTTTTTTTTATTCAATTATTGATTATATAGATCATTTCAATTTATTAATAATTATAAATTTTATTTTATCATATTTCATGATGATTTTTTTTAGAATTATATTTTTATTTAAAAAATGATTTTATTATTGTTTTTTTTTTTTTTAAAAATTTTTCTTTTATAATAATTTCTATAGATTTATTTTCTATTTTAGAAGTTAACCAAGATATTATATCTAAATATAAAAAAGTTCTTTTTTCATAAGGATGATGATAATATTTAATCAATTTATCTCTTAGTTTTTTAAATTGACATTTTATTTGATGTGGATATACATTACCTAAATTTTTAAAAAAATATATTATTTTTTTTTGTACAATATACCAATCATCCATTTGGATAAAAAATTTATATGCAGATTGAATTTTTTGGTCCATGTTTTCATCTAAACCACTTTCATAACAAGCAATTAAATGTAATAGTCTAGCAAAACATTGTAAATCTTGTCTTAAATTTTTTTTTTTATTTTCTATAATTTTTAATAAATACCGAATAGTATTTAAATTATCTCCACTACCAAAATATAAACAAGCTATTTTATAATAAAGTACCATAATATAATGATAATCTAATCTATTAGAAAACTTTTTAAAATCTATAAGCAAAGACGGTATAATTTTTTGAACTCCTTCTGAAAAACTTCCTTCCATATAATGCTTGTTAATACGGTTAGTATATGTATACATAAAAATTAATATTTTTGTATTTTCGTTTATAAGTATTTCTCCATTTTTAACTTCTTTTTCAAATGTTTTTAATACATCAGTAAATTTTGAATAATGATTCAAATAAAATAAGGTACCTAATAAATAGTGATATCCTTTTAAATAACTAACAGGAGCTATTTTTTTTGCTTTTTTATGATTTTTAAATAATTCTACCCATTTATAAGAAGATCTATAACACATTATGAAATCTTGTCGTATATAATGATACCATACTTGAGCTTGATGTAAAAATAGCTTTTCATAAAAAAAAAGTTTTTTAAAATCAAATTTTGGAATATTTGTACGAAAATATGTTTCTATAAATATTTTATCTTTTTCATTTCTAACATATCCAACTTTTAGATATAATCCATATAATTCTAAAGAAAGATTAGATAAAGCATTGGTATATTGAATTTTTTCAATTAATTCTTTAGATTCTACTGCTAATTCTCCGGATTTAGAATGAAGACTTCTAGTTATATGTTGAGATTCAATCATTTTTTCAAATTCCACTAATTCCAAAAGAATGGAATTATATTCATAGATTTTAGCAATAATTTTTGCTTTTCCTAAAAATTTTAAACTTTGAATATATAATCCTTTATTATACAATATTTTAGCAATATCTAAATATTCACGTATTTTTATATCATAATTATTATCAGTATGTTGTAATTTTAGACTAATTAATATTTGTTTATATAAATGAGATTTCATATTAGATAATTGTACTTTTCTTATAGAAGTATCTTCTAATATTTTTTTTTCGTCATAAAAATCCATTTTACTTATTACTTGAAATAGTTTCATAAACTTAGCATGTTTATTTATTCTTATACGATTTGCATAAAGCTTAAAATTTCTCTTTTCAGATTTTGATAAAGTTTGTATTAATAAAAAAAGGTGATTTGATTTATTATTAGACATTGTAATCCTATAATTATATTTTATTTGATAAATAGAAAAATATGTAATAATTTTCAATACTAGATATTGTAAGTTTCAAGAAAATTTATTTCTATTTTATTTTTGTAAAAAATAGTTTTGATATTATCAAAATAATACAATGGTATGGTAAAAAAAAGAATTAAAATTTTTGACACAACTTTGCGAGATGGGGAACAAGTTCCAGGATGTAAATTAAATACTAAAGAAAAAGTAAAAATAGCTAAAAAATTAGAAACATTAGGAGTTGATGTAATTGAAGCAGGATTTCCTACTTCAAGTCCAGGAGATTATCAATCTGTTCAAGAAATTTCTAAATCTGTAAAAAAAGCAATAGTATGTGCATTATCTAGAGCAGTAGAAAAAGATATAGAAATAGCAGCTAATTCTTTAAAATATGCTAATAGAGCAAGAATTCATACTGGTATAGGAACATCAGATTGTCATATACGTTATAAATTTAAAAGTACTCCAGAAAAAATTATAGAAAAAGCTATATATGCTGTAAAGTATGCTAAAAAATTTGTAGAGGATGTAGAATTTTATGCAGAAGATGCAGGTAGAACAGAAAATGAATTTTTAGCAAAAGTTTGTGAAAATGTTATAAAATATGGAGCTACAGTAATAAATATTCCTGATACTACTGGATATTGTTTACCTGAAGAATATGGTAATAAAATACGTTTTTTAAAAGAAAATGTTAAAGGTATTCATAAAATAGTATTATCTACTCATTGTCATAATGATTTAGGATTAGCTACGGCTAATTCTCTATATGGAATAATAAATGGAGCAGAACAAATTGAATGTACTATTAATGGTATTGGAGAAAGAGCAGGAAATACATCTTTAGAAGAGATAGTGATGATTATTAAACAAAATAATAGTTTAAATTTATTTACTAATATAAATACAAAACTTATTTCTGATATAAGCCATTTAGTATCTGAATCTACAGGAATGAAAGTACAAGCTAATAAAGCTATAGTAGGAATTAATGCTTTTTCTCATTCATCAGGAATACACCAAGATGGTGTAATAAAAAAAAGAGAAACTTATGAAAGTATTAATCCAAAAGATGTTGGAATAGATCAATCTTCAATTATTTTAACAGCTAGAAGTGGTAGAGCTGCATTAGCTTACCGTTATAAAAAATTAGGATATTTATTAAATAAAAATTCTTTAGATTTAATTTATTCTATATTTTTAAAACATGCAGATAAAAAAAAGGAGATTACTAATAAAGAATTAAAAATAATTTTACAAAAATTAAATAATAAAGATAAAAATAAAGTTTTGCATACTACTAATAATAGTGGTAGAAGAATAAATGTTGTATAAATATGCAAAAATCATTATTTGAAAAAATTTGGGATTATCATGTAGTAAAAAAACTAGAAAATAATATAGATATTATTTATATAGATAGACATTATATACATGAAGTAACTAGTCCACAAGCTTTTATAGAATTAAAAAATAGAAATTTTTCTATTTTTAGACCTAAAAAAATTATAGCTACGGCGGATCATAATGTTCCTACAATTAATCAAAATTTACCTGTTTTAGACCATTTATCAAGAAAACAAATAAACATGTTAACATATAATTGTAAAAAATTTGGAATAACGTTATATGGATTGGGTCATGAAAATAATGGAATTGTTCATGTTATAGGACCTGAATTAGGGTATACTATACCTGGTATGACAATAGTTTGTGGAGATAGTCATACTTCTACTCACGGAGCTTTTGGATGTATAGCTTTTGGTATTGGAACTAGTCAAGTAACTATGGTTATGGCTAGTCAATGTTTATTATTATCAAAACCAAAAAAAATGAAAATTCAATTGAATGGTAAAATAAAAAAAGGAGTTACTCCAAAGGATATTATTTTATATATTATTTCTAAATTGGGAGTAGATGCAGGCATTGGTTATTTTATAGAATATACAGGATTAGTCATTAAAGAAATGAGTATGGAAGGAAGAATGACTATTTGTAATATGAGTATTGAGATGGGAGCAAAAGGGGGATTAATAGCTCCAGATGAGGTTACTTTTGATTATCTAAAAAATAAAAATAATTTTTTAGAATTAAATAATAATAAAAAAATAATGAAATATTGGAAGTCTTTAGAAACAGATAAAAATACTACGTTTGATAAAGAATATTATTTCAATGTTGAAGAAATTGAACCAATGATTACTTATGGGACAAATCCTGGTATGTCTATAAAAATATCTGAATGTATACCAAAAAATAATAATACAAATTTAAAGTCATTTTTTAAGTCATTGACTTATATGAATTTTCATCCAGGAGAATCTTTAATAGGAAAAAAAATTAACTATATTTTTATAGGAAGTTGTACTAATTCTAGAATAGAAGATTTAAGATTGGTAGCTTCTATAGTAAAGGGTAAAAAAAAAGCTATCAATACAAAAGTATTAATAGTACCTGGATCAAATCAAGTAGTTAAACAAGTAAAAAAAGAAGGATTAGATAAAATATTTAAAGAATCTGGATTAGAATTTCGTCAGCCAGGATGCTCTGCTTGTTTAGGAATGAACGATGATAAAATACCATATGGTGAATATTGTATTTCTACATCTAACAGAAATTTTGAAGGAAGACAAGGTCCAGGAGCTAGAACATTACTTGCAAGTCCTTTAACTGCTGCTATTACTGCTATTAAAGGTAAAATTATAGATGTAAATAAATATATTCATGAAAAAATTTACAATATTAATTAGTCAAGTTGTTCCTATATCTATAGAAGATATAGATACTGATCAAATTATACCAGCTCGTTTTTTAAAAAAAACTAAACGTGAAGAATATGGTAAAAATCTTTTTATAGATTGGCGTAAAATTAACAAAGATTTTATATTAAATAATCCTAATTTTTATGGAAAAATTCTTTTAACAGGAAGAAATTTTGGTTGTGGATCTAGTAGAGAACATGCAGCTTGGTCTATTTATGATTATGGATTTAGGGTTGTAATATCTAGTTTTTTTGCTGATATTTTTAAAGAAAATGCGATGAATAATGGATTACTTGTTGTAGAAGTTTCCAATTTTTTTTTACAAAAATTATTTAATATAGTTGAAAAAAATCCAAAAACAAAAATTAAAGTAGATTTAATTAATCAAAAAGTTTTAATAATAAAAACAAAAGAATTTGAAAAATTTAATATTCATCCATATAAAAAAAATTGTTTTTTAAATGGTTATGATGATATAGATTTTTTAGTTTCTCTTAAAAAAGAGGTAGAAATTTTTGAAAAAAATAGGGGAATTTTTTAAAAAAAAAATATGAATAAAAATATTTCTGTGATAGAAGGAGATGGAATAGGTCCAGAGGTGATAAAACAAACAATAAAAGTTTTAAATTCTATAGCTAAAAAATATAATCATAATTTTTTTTATAAAAAATATTTTGTTGGAGGAGTAGCTATAGAAAAATTTGGAAATCCAATTCCAGAAAAAACTATAGATGCTTGTTTAAAATCTGATGCTATTTTATTTGGTTGTGTAGGAGATTCAAAATATGATTCTTATCCAAGAGGAAAAAGACCTGAGGATGGGTTATTAAAACTTAGAAAAAAAATGAATTTATTTTGTAATATTCGTCCTGTAATAGTTTATTCAAAAATAAATAAATCTCCTATAAAAAAAGAATTACTGGATGGAGTAAACTTTGTAATTTATCGGGAATTAACAGGAGGTATTTATTTTGGTGAAAAAGGACGTTCCAATAATGGAAATGAAGCTTTTGATTATTGTGTTTATTCCAAAAAAGAAATTCAAAAAATAGGAGAAATGGCTTTTAAAGCTGCTATTAAAAGGAAAAATAAAGTAACATTAGTGGATAAAGCTAATGTATTAGAAACTTCTAGATTATGGCGTGAAACAGTTAAAGAAATTGGATTAGATTATCCAAATGTATATTTAGATTTTATGTACATAGATAATGCTGCTATGCAAATCATTCTTAATCCAAAAAACTTTGATATAATTTTAACTGATAACATGTTCGGAGATATTCTATCCGATGAATCTAGTGTAATTACAGGTTCTTTAGGATTATTACCATCTGCTTCTATAGGTGAAAATAAATCTATGTTTGAACCTATACATGGATCTTATCCTAAAGCAAAAAATAAAAATATAGCGAATCCATTAGGTTCTATTCTTTCAGGATCTATGATGTTAGATCATTTTGGCATGCATAAAGAAAAAAATCTTTTAGAAGAAGCTGTTAAAAATTCTATTGAATCAAAAATTTGTACTACAGATATTATTGATTCTGATTTTTCATCAACTACTGAAGAAGTAGGAGATTATATTGTTAAATATATTATAAATCAATAAATTTTTTCTATAATTGGAATTTTTGGATTTATAATTTCTGATATTCTTCCTATAAGAAATGGAAGTATTTTTTTTATATAATCTTCATATGTTATATTTCTTTTTTTGTGTTGAAAAAAATTTATAGGAATTTGTAATACTAAACTTTTTCCGTCAATATTTTTAGGAGAAATAAGTTCTATTATTGTATTTTTTTTACTTTCTACAAAAAAAGATGATTTAAACCATAAATAAAGATAAATAAGTAGTTGCATTGTTTTAGCATAATTAGGTTCTTTAAAAATATTTTCAATATTTTTAAAAGAAACATTTATTTCATTAGTTTTAGAATATCCTATTTTATAATCTATAATACGAGTAATACCATCACACTCATCTATACGATCTATAATACCGTGTATATTTACTATTTTAGATTTTATATTTAATTTTGTAGAAATTTTATATTCTATTTCTTTAATAAAAATTTTTTTACCATTTTTAACAAATTTTTCATCCCATAAAATAAAATTTTTTATATAATTTTTTGTAATAAAAAAAAATAACATATTTCTATCATTTATTTTTTCTTGATCCTTAGAAAAAATTTGTTTAATAATAGATTCATAATTATTTTTAATTTTATTAATAGAATCAATTGTTATATAATTTCCTTTCATAGGAGTATATAAAATCTTTAATATTTTATGAATTATTTTACCCATTTCTTTTTTTAAAGAGGGTTGTTCTATATTTTTTAATTTAAGAATTTTTTTATAGTAGAATAAAAGAGGATTGTAATTATATAAATTGATAGAAGAAGGAGATATTCCTTTTTTTATTAATTCATGTAAACGATGAATTATATATTTTGTTTTTTTAATTATAATAGGATTTCTTATTAAGTTTTTAGTTAAAAATGGTAGAATTTTTTCTTCTATTGTCATTTTATGATTCATTTCTATTTGATGAATAAAACGACTTTTTTCTCCAGAATTTATTTCATCTGGATGATTTTTATATATTAAAAACATTTTTTTTGAAGATTTTAAAATTCTTGTAAAATGATTTAAATAATAATTATTATTTTTGTCATCTATTTTAAATTTTTTACGAATATCTATAGGTATAAAAGAATTTTTTTTATTATATGGAGGGATAATACCTTCATTAAAAGAAGTAATTATGGATACATCAAAATTTTCAAAAAAAATATCTGTAAAACCTGTTATATATAATTTTTCTTTACCTTTATTTTTATTAATATACCGTATATTTTCAGTATTAATAAATATTTCATACAAATGAAAAATATCATCTATTCCAAATAATAAATGTTTATTTTTTCTAACTATTATTCTTAATTTTTGTATATAAACTTCTAATTTAAAAATGAATTTTAATTCCAATAAATGTTTATTAATATTTTTTAAAAGAAATTTTTTTATTTTTCTAATAAAACTGATAAAACTTATTAAAATTTTTTTTGTATTTTCAGTTGGAATTTGAAAAATAATCCATAAATCATTTTTTGATAAATATTTCTTTATCATACTATTGGAAACAAAATATCCATCTTCAACATTTAATTTTTTTAAAAAAGAATTTTTTTTTAAAAAAAAATTTTGAATATATCCATTTAATAATACTCTTATTACATCTTTTTTAATAAATTTTTTAAAATTATTTTTTTTAATTAATAATTTAAATATTGAATGAAAAACATAATTAATAGGAATATTTTTTAAGGGATAATTTATATCTATGTTTATAGATGTTTTATTAATTTTTATATTTTTTTTTATAGAAGATATTAATGGAATAAATAAGGAATTATCTCCTGGTATAATTAATATTTTATATTTTTTTCTTTTATTTTTTAGTAAAAATTTAGATACTAAAGTTTCTACAATTTTAACTTGTTCTATTTCTTTAGAAACACTAATGACTTTTAAATTACTTTTAATTTTTTTTGTTTTTACTATATTTTCTTTTTCTAAAATTAAAAATTGATCATTTTTTTTAGAGTTATTTTCTAATTCTGATAAATCATATATAAATACTTGTTTGTTGTATAGAGTAAGTTTTTTTATAAATTCTTTTTCATATTTATTAATAAAAGTTTTTATAAAAAAAAAAATAATTTTTGTATTCAAATTTTTTTTAAAAAAAAAATTCAAATGATAAGTAATTATTTCTTCGAATAACATCCCTTTATATAACTTACCTTCTTTTAAAAGTTTAGATCGTAAAATATAATAGTATTCATGAATTTTTTCCCAAAAAATATCTTTTATATTTATATTCCAATTTTGTATTCTTTCTGCAGAAATAACGGAATAAAAAAAAGGTTCAACATCAATAAAATTTAAATCTAAATCTTTAAAATCATTTAATATTTTAGGTAAACAATTTAGAAAATTATGAAATACATTTAATAAATCATCTTTTTTAAAAGTAGAAATTAAATAAAGAATAATGTAAAAATCATCCAAAATTTTAAATCCAGAAATTTTTTCTAAAAATTTTTTTATTGTAAAAAATTCAATTTTATTAAATTTATGAAGATATTTTTTATTAATATATTCTATTATAGAATAATTTTTTGAAATTAATATATATTTATTATTTAAATTTTTTTTTTGATATAATAATAAATTTTTAATTATTTGATCAATTTTTTTTTTCATAAAATAGAATAATTTAAAACATTTTTTTTTTAAAAAATGTTTTAATATTTTTTTGATCTTCAAAAATTTGATTTTTTAATTCTTGAAGAGTATTAAATTTTTTTTCTTCACGAATTAATTGAAAAATTAAAACGTCAATTTTTTTACCATAAATATTTTTTAAAAAATTAAAAATATGTACTTCTATTTTAATTTTTTTATTACTACTTTCAATAGTAGGATTAACTCCAATATTCAACATTCCTTTATATATTTGATCTAAATAATTAATTTTAACAGCATAAACTCCTTTTTTCGGTATTAATTTTTTTGAATCAATTTGTATATTAGCGGTTGGAAAATTTATTTTCCTTCCTAACCCTTTTCCTTTTATAATATTTCCGGATAATGTATAAAAATAACCTAAAGCTTGATTAGCCCATTTGATATCTCCTAATAATAGAGATTTACGTATTTCAGTAGAACTAACTATTTTTTTTTTTAATTTATGAGGATAAACTTTATAAATATCAAATCCATGAATTTTAGATAGAATTTTTAAATTTTTAAAATTTCCATTTCTATTTTTTCCAATATGTGAATCATGTCCAATAATTATCTTTTTAATTTTAAACTTAGGATATAAAATTCTTTTAAAAAAATCTTTTGTACTTAATTTTGAAAATTTTACAGTAAAAGGATGAATAATCAAGTGTTCTATACCCATTTTTTTCAAATTACATATTCTTTCAGAAAGAGTATTTAAATAAAATAATTTTTTATCAGGATTTAATATTTCTTTTGGATGTGGATAAAAAGTGAGTAAAACAATACAATATTTTTTTTTTGCTTTAAAAATTAAATTTTGAATTACTTTTTTATGACCTGTATGAACTCCATCAAAAACTCCAAGTGTAAATACACATGGATAAAAAGAATAAAATTCATCTATAAATGAATAAATTTTCAAAATTTTTTATTTATTTTACATTTACAAACGTAAAAATATAAATGACATATAAAAAATTAAAATAATAATGCATAATAAAAATAAGTTCAAAGGAATAATTACTAAAATAATAGGACCAGTCATTGATGTTTCTTTTAAAGAAAATGTTCCTCTTCCTAGAATTTATGACGCTTTATCCGCAAATTTATCTAAAAAAAACAAAATAATATTAGAAGTACAACAACATATTGGAGATAAAAAGGTTAGGTGTCTTTCTATGGAAGAAACAGATGGATTAAAAAGAGGTCAGGAAGTTAACGTTTTATATAAACCAATTAGTGTACCTGTAGGAGATTCTATTAATGGTAGAGTTTTTAATGTGTTAGGAGATTGTATAGATGGATTAGGAAATATAGACAGATCTACAACTAAACCTATTCATAATGATCCTCCAAAATTTATAGATTTATCCACAGATACAGAAATATTATATACAGGTATTAAGGTTATAGATTTAATTGAACCTTATCCAAAAGGAGGAAAAATTGGATTATTTGGAGGAGCTGGAGTAGGAAAAACTGTATTAATACAAGAATTAATAAATAATATAGCAAAAGGTCATGGAGGAAAATCTGTTTTTGCAGGAGTAGGAGAACGATCTAGAGAAGGAAATGATTTATTGAGAGAAATGTTAGAATCTGGAATTATAAAATATGGGAATGCTTTTATGGAGTCTATGAAAAAGGGTGATTGGGATATTTCTAAAGTTGATAAAGAAATTTTAAAAGAATCTAAAGTTACTTTTGTTTTTGGACAAATGAATGAACCACCTGGAGCTAGAGCTAGAGTTGCTTTATCTGGTTTAACATTAGCTGAATATTATAGAGATCAACCTATAGAAGGAAAAGAAGGTCAAGATGTATTATTTTTCATAGATAATATATTTAGATTCACTCAAGCTGGATCTGAAGTTTCTGCTTTATTAGGAAGAATACCTTCATCTGTAGGATATCAACCTACTTTATCATCTGAAATGGGTTCTATGCAAGAGAGAATTACTTCTACTAAAAAAGGATCTATAACTTCAGTACAAGCAGTTTATGTTCCTGCAGATGATTTAACAGATCCAGCCCCTGCCATTACATTTTCACATTTAGATGCTACCACTGTTCTTTCAAGAAAAATAGCTTCTTTAGGTATTTATCCTTCAGTAGATCCATTGGATTCAACTTCACGTATTTTATCTACAGATTTTATAGATAAAAATCATTATAATTGCGCTCAACGTGTTAAAAAAATTTTACAAAAATATAATTCTTTACAAGATATTATAGCTATTCTAGGAATAGAAGAATTAAATGAAGAAGACAAATTAATAGTATCTAGAGCTAGACGTGTTCAACGTTTTTTATCTCAACCTTTTTATGTAGCGAAACAATTTACAGGTATTGAAGGAGAATTTGTTAAAATTGAAGATACTATAAAAGGATTTAATATGATAATAGATGGAAAATTAGATCAGATTCCTGAATCTGCTTTTAATTTAAAAGGAACTATAGAACAAGTAATAGAAACTGGAAAAAAAATGTTATCCTTAAAAACATAAAAATAGTGAAAATAACAATTATTAATTATTATAAAATTTTATATCAGTCAAATATAATTATTTCTATTATTGCTCCTGGATTAAATGGTTATTTTCAAATATTAAAAAATCATGCACCGTTTATTTCCATATTAGGAAATGGATATTTAAAATTATTAGATAATAATAATATAGAAAAAAAGATTGAAATAAAAAAAGGTATTTTTAAAATAAAAAAAAATTTAGTTATTATTATTTTATAATTTTTTAATTAATTTTTTATATTCTTTTCTATTTTTAAATATTTTTATAGCAGTAAAAATAGCTTCTTCAAAAGATTTTTCATTGGCAATACCTTTTTTTGCTATATCATAAGCTACTCCATGATCTGGAGAAGTTCGTATATGAGAAAGACCAGCCGTAAAATTGACTCCATTATTAAATGTTAATGTTTTAAAAGGAATTAATCCTTGGTCGTGATACATTGCTAAAATAGCATCAAAATTTTTATATTTTTTATTTCCAAAAAAACTATCTGAGGAATAAGGTCCAAAAATTAACCATCCTTTTTTTTGAAATAAATTTTCTATAGCAGGTTTAATTTTTGTTTTTTCTTCATCACCTATTAATCCATTATCACTTGAATGAGGATTGCATCCTAAAACTGCTATTTTAGGTTTTTCTATAAAAAAATCCATTATAAGGGATTGACGTAAAATTTTAATTGATTTTATTATTTTTTTAATATTTAATTCTGAACTTACTTTTTTTAAAGGTAAGTGATTAGTAACTAAAGCTATTTTTAAAGTATTGTGAATCATTAACATTAATGAATCTCCTTCTAAAACATTTTGTAAATATTCAGTATGACCAAAAAATGAAAATTTTTTTAAATTCATACATTTTTTATTAACTGGAGCTGTTACTAATACATCTATTTTACCTTCTTTAAGATATTTTACAGATCTTTTCAAAGATGAAATAGAGTATTTACCTGAATCAGGATGATTTATTTTAATTAATTCAAATTTTATATCTTCTTTCCATATATTTAATACATTTATTTTATAATCTAAAATTTCTTTAAAATTTTTTATTTCTCGTATGTTATTTATTTCTATATTTAAAATTTTTTTATAATAATAACATAATTTAGTAGATCCAAATAATATTGGCGTAAAAAAATCTAATATTTTTTTTTTACAACATACTTTTAAAAAAACTTCTATTCCTATTCCATTAATATCCCCTGTAGTAAATCCAACTATAATTTTTTTTCTATAATTCATGAATAATAAAAATTAAAATTAATAAAAATAAATATGTTTACTGGAATTGTGGAATGTACAACAAAAATATATAAATTAAACCGTAAAAAAAATAATCTTTTTATTACTTTAAAAAATCCTTTTTTAAACAAAATAAAAATTAATCAAAGTATATGTCATAATGGAATATGTTTGACTGTTATAGATATAGATAAAAAAACTTATTCTGTTATTGCTTCTGAAGAAACTTTACAATGTACTAATTTAAATTTTTTAAAAATTAAAGATAAAGTAAATTTAGAAAGAGCATTAATTATATATGAAAGATTAAATGGACATATAGTACAAGGACATGTAGATACAACTGCTAAAATTATTAAAATAGAAAATAAAAATGGTAGTTGGTTATTTTTTTTTAAATCTAAAGAAAAATTATATCATTCAATAGTTAAAAAAGGATCTATTACTATAAATGGAATTAGTCTTACTATAATAACATACACTAAATATGTATTTAGTGTATCTATTATTCCTTATACTTACAAAAATACAAATCTACATCTTATGAAGATAGGAGATATAGTTAATATAGAATTTGATATATTTGGTAAATACATTAAGAATTTTATAAAAAATTATAAGATATAATTATTTTAAAATAGGTTCTCCAGATAAAATATTTTTGTCTATATATTTTCTATATAAATTAAAATGATTTATAAATTTTTTTGCAAGTTTTTTTACTTGATTTTGATACATATTTTTATTTTTCCATGCGTTTTTTGGATTTAAAATATTAGAAAATATACCAGGACAATATTTTGGTATTTGAAAATTAAAAATTGGATCTTTTTCATAAGGAACTTTTGATAAAACTCCACTTAAAACACTTTTAACAATTTGTCTAGTATCGTTTAATTTAATACGAAATCCAGATGAAGATCCACCTGATATTAATCCTGTATTAACTAACCATACATTTATTTTATTTTCATTATTATCCAATTTTTTCATAAGCATTTTTGTATATTGAACAGGATGTAAAGGCATAAATGGAGCTCCAAAACAAAAAGAAAAAGTAGCTTGTGGTTCTTTAATATTTAATTCAGTTCCAGCTACTTTAGATGTATATCCTAATAAAAAATAATAAGATGATTGTGCTTTATTTAATTTAGCTATAGGAGGTAAAACCCCAAAAGCATCGTATGTTAGAAAAAAAACATTTTTTATATTAGATGATAATAATTTTTTTTCAATATTTTTTATAAAAAAAATAGGATAACTTACTCTTATATTTTGAGTAATAGAATCATTAAAAAAGTCTACTTCATTAGTTTCTTTTTTTACTATTACGTTTTCTAACATAGCTCCTTTTTTTATAGCATGATAAATCATAGGTTCTTTTTCTTTAGAAATTCCTAATATTTTTGCATAACATCCTCCTTCAAAATTAAAAATAATATTATCACAAGTCCATCCATGTTCATCATCTCCCACCAAATTTCTATTGTTATCATTAGAAATAGTAGTTTTTCCTGTTCCAGACAAACCAAAAAAAAGAGCCGTATCTTTTTTATATTTTCCTACATTTGCAGCACAATGCATTGGAAATACATTATTTTTTGTAGGAAGTATAAAATTTAGAACAGAAAAAATAGATTTTTTTATTTCTCCTGTATATCCAGATCCTCCTATTAAAATAATTCTTTTATAAAAATTTAATATAGAGAAATTTTTATTATGAGTCCCATCATTTATAGGATCTGCTTGAAATCCAGGAGCACAAAATAATAACCAATCAGGTAAACTTTTTTGAATTGTTTTAAATCTTAAAAATAGATTATAAATAAATAGATCAGACCATGGATATTCACTAATAGAACGAACTTTTAACTGATAACGTTTATCAGAACATAAATATCCATCTCTAATGTATAATGTTTTTTTAGATAAATATTTAACTACTTTTTTATATAATCTATCAAATTTTTTTGGATCAAAAGATTGATTAAATTTTTTATCCCACCATACTTTTTTTTCTGTAATACTATCCTTTACTATAAATCTATCTTTAGGCGATCTACCGGTAAATAATCCGGTATTAACCGATAATACTCCTGATTTTGTCTCCATACCCATTTTATTTTTAATAATTATGTTTTGTAATTCATGAGGAGTTAATTGCCAATTATTAGAAGAGTTTACTATTCCATAATCTTCTAAGGAAGAAGGGATCATCATATTCATAATCTGTTTCAAATAACTATAAAAAGCAAATTTATATATGATTTACAAAAGTTTACTAATTTTGTATTAGAAAAAAAATTGTGATCTTATGTCTGATATTGCATCTAGAGTAAATACTCTTATTGTAGAAAAATTAAGTGTAGATAAAAGTGAAATTGTTCCTACTGCTAGTTTTACAAATGATTTAGGGGCAGATTCCTTAGATATAGTGGAACTTATTATGGAATTTGAAAAAGAATTTAATATTAGTATTTCTGATGAAAAAGCAGAAAAAATAACAACAGTAGGTGAAGCTATTAAGGCTATAGAAGATCTTCTAATTGATAAAAAAAATTTATAATAAAAGTATAAAATATATTTTTATGCGTCATAAGTATGGAGAAATTGAAAAAAGTAGTAATTACTGGTATAGGTACTATTACTCCAATAGGTAATAACGTAAAAGATTATTGGATTTCTCTTATTAAAGGAAAGAGTGGATCTGCCCCTATTACTTATTTCGATACTAAAAAATATAAAACTAAATTTGCTTGTGAATTAAAAAATTATGATCCAAATCTTTTTTTTAATAAGAAAGAAATACGGAAATTAGATCCTTGTGCACAATATGGTATTGTAGCCTCAGAAGAGGCTATAAAAGATAGTGGAGTTAATTTTTCTAAAGAAAAAAAAGAAAGAATTGGAGTTATTTGGTCTTCTGGAATAGGAGGTCTTTTAAATTTAGAAGAATCTATTTCAGATTATGTAAATGGAGGAAAAATTCCTAGATTTAATCCTTTTTTTATTCCTAAAATGCTCATAGATATAACTGCTGGATTTATTTCCATGAGACATGGACTACATGGTCCAAATTACGCAACTGTATCTTCTTGTGCTTCTTCTTCAAATGCTATTGTAGATGCATATCATTTAATATGTCTAGGAAAAACTGATATGATGGTAACTGGAGGTTCTGAAGCCGCTATAACACAAAGTGGAGTAGGAGGTTTTAATGCTTTGCATGCTTTATCTACTAGAAATGAAGATTATAAAACAGCATCTCGTCCTTTTGAAAAGGATAGGGATGGATTTGTTTTAGGAGAAGGAGGTGGGTGTCTTATTCTTGAAGAATATAAACATGCTAAAAATAGAAACGCTAAAATATATGCGGAAATAGGAGGAGTTGGAATGTCTGGAGATGCTTATCATATAACAGCTCCTCATCCAACAGGAAAGGGAATTGTTTTAGCAATGAAAACAGCTATAAAAGATGCAGGAGTTAAATACGAAGAAGTAGATCATATTAATTCTCATGGTACTTCTACTAAATTAGGAGATTTATCAGAAATAAAAGCAATACAAAAAGTATTTCGTGAAAATATATATAATATCAGTATTAATTCCACAAAATCTATGACAGGTCATTTACTTGGAGCAGCAGGAGCAATAGAAACAATTGCTTCTATACTACCATTAACAAAAAATATAATACCTCCAACTATAAATTTATTTCATATAGATAAAAATATAGATTCCAAAATTAATTTTACTCCAAATAATGCTATAAAAAGAAAAATAAAAATTAGTATGTGTAACACTTTTGGTTTTGGAGGACATAATGTATGTATTTTATTTAAAAAAATAGATGATATTAGAAAATAATACCAAAGAATTATCTTTTTTAATTGAAAGATTAAAAAAAATATTAGGTTTTTGTCCTAAAAATAAAAAATTTTTAAAAGAAGTTTTTATATATAGTTTTTCCGCAAAAAAAAGAAATTTAAATAAAAATTATTCTATTAATTTTCAAAGATTAGAATTTTTAGGAGATGCGGTATTAAATACTATAATATCACATTTTTTATGTGAAAAGTTTCCTTATAAAAAAGAAGGAGAATTAACTAAAATACGATCTAAAATAGTATGCAGAAAAAATTTAAATGAAATATCTAAAAAATTAACTTTTACAGATATTTTTTTTAAAAAAACCGTTATATCTGATAATATATTAGGAAATACACTTGAAGCTTTGATAGGATTCATTTATTTAGAAATAGGATATAAAGCTTGTAATAATTTTGTACATAAAAAAATATTACATGATCATGTAAACATAAAAAAATTAGAAAATGAAATTTATAGTTATAAAGTATGGATTATAGAATGGTCTCAAAAAAATAAGTTTATTATAAATTTTAAGACTTTTAAAGAAAAAAAAAATAAAAATACAATTATTTATTTATCTGAATTTACAATATTAGAATATAATATTAAAACTAAAGGAAGAGGATTTTCAAAAAAAGAATCAGAAGAAATAGCAGCAAAAGCGGCTTATTTTATTCTTCAAAAGAAGATAAAAAAATAAAGAAATATGATGTTATGTTTTATTTTAAAAAAAATAAAGAAAAAAAATATCCTCATATAAAAAAAGGAAAAGGACATCCTTTAATTTTACTTCATGGATTAATGGGTGGATTAAGCAATTTTAAAGCTCTTTTAGATTTTTTTCCAAAAAAAGGTTATAAAGTCATTATCCCTTCATTACCTATTTATAAGATGCCATTACTTTTTACAAATATTTTTAGTTTATCTAAATATATAATTCAATTCCTAATGGAAATAGGAGTTAAAAAAGCTACTTTAATAGGAAATTCTTTAGGAGGACATATTGCCTTAATTATAGCTAAAAAAAGAATTGATTTAGTTCATTCCGTTGTTCTTACAGGGAGTTCTGGTTTGTTTGAAAAATCTTTTGGGGATGCTTTTCCTAAAAGAGAAAATTATGAATATATAAGAAAAAAATCACAAGAAGTATTTTATGATCCTAAAATAGCAACCAAAGAATTAGTAGATGAAGTTTTTCATATTGTAAACGATAAGAAAAAAGGAATTAAAACTTTATATATTGCAAAAAGCGCTATGAAATACAATATGTCTAAAGATTTATCTGTCATACAACAACCTATTTGTTTAATTTGGGGAAAACAAGATAACGTAACTCCACCAGAAATAGCAAAAGAATTTCATAGATTATTGCCTCATTCTGAATTATATTGGATAGATAAATGTGGACATGTTCCTATGATGGAATGTCCTAATAGATTTATAAAAATTTTAGAAAAATGGCTTTCTAAATTTCATTTTGATCATGAAAATTTTTTCTGTAAAATTTAAAAGAAGTACATATAATTTTAATCAATTATTTATTAAAAAAAACCCTGAATATGCATTTGCTGGACGTTCTAACGTAGGTAAATCTAGTTTAATAAACTGTATAATTAATAGAAAAAAAATAGCTAAAGTTTCTTCTCATCCAGGAAGTACAAAATTGATTAATCATTATTTAATAAATAATAAATGGTATTTAATTGATTTACCAGGATATGGATATTTTTCTGAAAAAAAAAATAAAAAAAAAATACAAGAATTAATTGAAAATTATATTTTTCATAGAAAAAATATTAATTGTTTATTTTTATTAATAGATTGTAGATTTATTATTCAAAAAATAGATTTAGATTTCATACAAAAATTGAATAATAAAAAAATTCATTTTTGTATTGTTTTTACAAAAATAGATAAATTAAATTGTAAAACTCTTGATAAAAATATTTTTTTATCTATAAAAAAAATTAAAACATATAAACCATTTATATGGTTTAAAGTTTCCATAAAAAAAAAATATGGAAAAAATGATATTATACAATACATAAAAAAATTAAATAATGAGGATAAATTTTTTTATAAACAAAAACTAATTATTCCTAATTCATAGGATTTTAATCCAAAACCAAAAATTGTACCATTACAAACTGTAGAAAGAAATGATTTTTTTCTAAAAGATTCTCTAGAATAAATATTTGATATATGAACTTCTATAACTATAGCCGGTATAGATTTGATAGCATCAGCAATTCCTATAGAAGTATGTGTGTAAGCTCCTGCATTTATAATAATACCATCAGATTGAAATCCTATAAATTGTAAAAAATCTATAATTTTACCCTCACTATTACTTTGAAAATAATTTATTTCTATATTTAAAAAAATTTCTTTTTTTTTTATTTGTTCAAGAAAATCTATAAAATTTTTAGTTCCATATATTTTTGGTTCTCTTTTTCCTAATAAATTTAAATTTGGACCATTAATAATGGTTATTTTTTTTTTCATATAAAAAATTTTTTTCTATAATATTTTTTACTTTGTTTTCATTTAAAAAACACCATTTTCCTATTTTAATATTTTTTTTAGTAAATCCAGCAAAATTAATTCTATCTAATTGTACAACTAAATAATTAAGTTTTTTAAAAAGTCTTTTTATAATTCTATTCCATCCCATATACAATCCTATTTTTACTTTATTTTTTTTATCTTTTTTAACAAATATTACTTTTACTTTACCTTCTTTTAAGGATATTTCTCCTTTTCTAATTTTATCTAAATCTTTATCATTAATTTTTTTATGTAATGACACATGATATATTTTTTTTATATGGTATTTTGGATGAGTTAATTTTTCAGTTATAGATCCATCATTTGTTAAAAGCAACACACCTGTAGTAGAAGAATCTAATCTTCCAACAGGATAAATTCTGTTATATAAATTATTAGGAATTAAATCAATTACTGTTTTTCTATTAAATTGATCTTTTGTTGTTGTAATAAAACCTTTAGGTTTATTAAGAAGTATATAAATTTTATTTTTAATTTTAATTTTTTCTCCGTGAAATTTTATAACATCATCTTTTTGTACAACAGTACCTAATTTATTAACTATTTTACCATTAACTTCAATAACTCCAGATTTAATAAGTTTATCTGCATTTCTTCTAGAAGAAATACCAGCATCAGATAAGTAATGATTTAATCTAATTTTATTATTATCTTTTATCATAAGTATTAAAAACGAAAAATAATTTCCGTTGTATATTTTTTCAATTTTTTTATAGATATATCATAATTTGGAGTAAATCCTAAAATAAAACCTCCTCCTCCAGAACCACATAATTTTAAATAATAAATATTATTAAATAATCCTTCTTCCCATATTTTACAAATATTTTTTGGAATCATAGGACGTAAATGTTTAAAAACCCAAATAGATAGTTTTTTTACATTTTTTAATAAAATTTTGAAATCTTCTTTAAGAAAAGCTTCTATACATTTTTTATTATATTCCATAAATTCTTCTTTTAATATTTTTTTAAATGTTTGATGTTTAAATTTTTTTAAAAAAAAATTTATCATATAATTAGTTTTTTTTGTAATTCCAGAATTTAATAAAAAAATAGCACCTATTCCATTTTTTTTATTATTAGGAATTTTAATTTTATAAATTTCTTTTTCTGAACGAATAAATAAAGGAAAATTTAAATAACAAATTAAAGGATCTATACCTGAACTTTTTTCATGAAAAAAATATTCCATTTTACTAAAAATTTTTTTTAAAACTATTATATTATTATGAAAATATTTTATTTTATTTTTTGCATATTTATTATAAATAGCTGCAACTAAAGCTCCAGAACTTCCTATACCATATCCTTGAGGAATATTAGAATGAAAAAATAGTCCTTTTTGTATATCTTTATATAATTTATTAAGATCTAATTCTTTTAAAATATTTTTTTTTTCTAGAATATATAAAAAATCACAATATTTTTTTATGATATAATTAGAATTGTGATATATTATTTCTTTTTTTTTATAAAATTTTAAACATCCTTTATAAAAATTATGTGGGATAGAAAGTCCACTAGAATTTTTTATAATTCCATATTCTCCAAATAATAATATTTTTGCAGAAAAAATAGATTTTACCATTTTATTTATAACAAATTTAATAAAAATTTATACACATTATTAATGTAATTCGTATATTTTCATTAAAATAAAATAATAATGAAAATAGCGCTATATGGACAAAAGCTTGTTGAAAAAAATATTCCATACTTAAGTCAATTTATAGGCTATATTTTTAGTCATTCAATAGAAGTTTATGTTGAAAAATCATTTTTAAATGTATTATCTTCTTTTGAAGAATTTAAAAATTTAAATTTTCCTATATTCTCTCATTATAAAGAATTAACAAAAGATTTTAATTTAATGTTTACTTTTGGAGGAGATGGAACTATTTTATCAGCTATTACTTTAATTAGAGATTCTGGAATACCTATAGTAGGAGTTAATACAGGTAATTTAGGATTTTTAGCATCTTTTAATAAAGATGTTTTTATTCAAAAAATAGATCAAATATTTAATGAAAAACTTCATTTAATGCCTAGAAGTTTGTTATGGCTAGAATCGAATTCAGAATATAAACAATTTTTCAATTTTGCATTAAATGAAATTGTAGTTCTTAGAAAAGAAACAGTATCTATGATTATTATAGATGCTTATATTGATAATGAATTTTTAACTTCTTATTGGGCAGATGGATTAATTATTTCTACTCCTACTGGATCTACGGGATATTCTTTAAGTTGTGGAGGACCTATTATTAGTCCTGATAATAAAAATTTTGTTCTAACTCCAATATCGCCACATAATTTATTTTCTCGTCCATTAATCATATCAGATAATAAAAAAGTTCATTTAAAAATACATAGTCGTGTAAAATCTTATTTATTATCAATGGATACCAGACTTATCTCTTTTAATAAAGAAAAAGAATTATATATTAAAAAAGCTCCTTTTCATATATATCTTTTACAAGAAAAAAAAAATACTTATTTTAAGACTTTACGAGAAAAACTTTTATGGGGTATGGATCAAAGAAATTAGTAAAATATTTAATTTATATCTTTATAAAGATATTTATGGTTTTTTTATGAAAAATTTTTTAGAAAAAATAGATTATAAAAATATTCCACATCATGTTGCTATTATTATGGATGGAAATGGAAGATGGGCTGAAAAAAGAGGTAAAATAAGAACATTTGGTCATAAAAAAGCAATAAAATCTATTAAAGAGACTTTAAATGGATGTAAAGAATTAGGAATACCTTATATAACTTTATATGTATTTTCTTCTGAAAATTGGAATAGACCAAAAAAAGAAATAGATAATTTAATGTATTTATTTTATACAAATTCAAAAAATTATTTAGAAGAAATTCATGAAAAAAATATAAAAATTATAACTATAGGAGAAATAGAAAGATTTTCTAAAATGATTCAAAAAGAATTATTATTTTTTGTTAAAAAAACAAAAAATAATACATCTGGAACTCTTATTTTAGCATTAAGTTATAGTGGTAGAGAAGAAATTTTAAGAGCTACAAAAAATATTGCTGAAAAAGTATGTAATGGGACTTTTTCATTAAAAGATATAAATTTTTCTTTTTTTAAAAATCATTTATATACTAAAGATTTACCAGATGTTGATTTAATTATAAGAACTAGTGGAGAATATAGAATAAGTAATTTTTTACTTTGGCAATCTGCTTATGCAGAATTATATTTTACAAATATTTTATGGCCAGATTTTAGAAAAAAAGATTTTTTCGAAGCTATTATTAATTATCAAAAAAGAAAACGGCGTTTTGGAAATATTGAATAATGTATACATGAAAATTTTTTTAAAAAATATTATTTATTTAATAATATTACAATTAGTTTATTCATTTACAAATAATCCATTTACTACCGATAATAATTTATTTACTACCGATAATAATTTATTTATTACCGATAGTAATCCATTTAATACAGATAATAATCCATTTAATACAGATAATAATCCATTTAATACAGATAATAATCCATTTAATAATACAGATAATAATTCATTTAATATCATACAAAAAAATGAAAATAATAATTCAAATTTAATTGTAAAAAATATTAATATCATTGGAAAAACAAAATATGACAATATTTTTATCTCTAATTTATCTGGTATTTATGTTGGAGATATTATTGATATTTATGGGATAAAAATAGGTAGAATTGTTAAAAAATTATGGAAAAGTAATCTTTTTCATAATATATCTGTGTATAAAAAACATTTATCTAAAAATGAAATTAATTTATTTTTTGAATTAGAAGATTTAATAGAATTACATGGAGTAGAAATAAAAGGAATTGAAAAGAATAAATTTACAAGTATAAAAAATATTAAATATGGAGATAAAATCTCAGAAAATTTGATTCAAACTATAAAAAATGATATTAAAACATATTACAAAAAAAGAGGATATAATGAGATATGTATAGAAAGTGAAATAAAGAGTAATAATAATAAAAATATATTATATATATATGTTAATAAAGGAAAAAAAATACAGATAGAAAAGATTTTATTTTATGGAAATAAAATAATTAGTGACAAAGATTTATTTAAAATAATGACTGAATTTAAAAGAAATTATTATATTCCAATAATAGAAAAACCTATTCATCTATTTATTCAAGAAAATATAGAAAATAACTTAAAAAATATTAAAAATAAATATAAATCCTTAGGATATAGAGATATAGAAGTATTTTTAGATTCTGTATCTATAAATAATTCAGGAAATTATGAAATAAAAGTAAAATTAGTTGAAGGTAAAAAATATTATATAGGAAATATTTCTATTGTAGGAAATAAAAAATTAAAAACAGATTTTTTAAAAAAAATTCTTTTCTATAAAGAAGGAGATATATATAATAAAAATGAAATTAAAAAAAATATTTTAGATGCTTCTTTTTCTTCTAGTATGATTTATGCTTATTTAGATATAGGTCATTTATTTGTTAATATAATTTTTTTGGAAAAAAAAGTAGAGGATAATAAAATTCATTTAGAAATTAAAATAGAAGAAAATAATCCTATATATATAAATAAGGTAGAAATATCAGGAAATAAAATAACTAAAGATTATATAATTAAAAGAGAATTAGATACTTATACAGGAGATCTTTTTTCTCCTAAAAAAATAAAATATAGTTATACTCGTTTAGAAAATTTAAATTTATTTGAAAAAATTTTTTTTAAAATAAGGTCTAAAAAAAATAACACTATTGATATAGTATGGAATGTTGTAGAAAAAAATTCCAATATATTTCAATTTCATGGAGGTTTAGGTAGTAAGGATATAAAAAAAATTATTGGAAGTTTTAAATTAAATTTTAATAATTTTTCTGTTGGAAATTTTTTTAAGTGGAATTTATGGAATCCTATTCCACAAGGAGAAGGACAAAAATTAATAATTTTTCATCAATTAGGAAAAGATTTTAAATCTTATGGATTTTCATTTACAGAACCTTATGTAAATATAATCAATCCTATTTCTATTACTTTAAAAAGTGATTATTCCATAAATATAATGAAAAATGAAGAAATATTTCCTTTACAAAATAAATATAAAATTTTATATGATAAAAATAAAAAACAATATTTAGAAAAAGTATTAACTTCTATTGATTTGGAAAGTTTTTTAACTTTTATAGATCCTTATTCTAAAATTAGAGTATCTATGGATTATGAAAAATTTCTTTATAAGAAAGAAATTTTTTCTAATTTTTATCATAATTTTAAATTCAAAGAATTAAGTTTTTTATTTTTATTACAAAGAATTGATACTAAACCAGATGTTATTTTTCCATTTCAAGGATCTAAAATAGAATTTAGTAGTAAATTTACTTTTCCGTATTTCATTTTTAATAAAAAGAAGAATATGGAATGGATAGAATTTTTTAAATTTCAAATAGTATCTTCTTGGTATAAAAAAATTATAAATAATATAGTCCTAAAAATAGGAGGGGAATTTGGATATTTAGGACAATATGATGATTCAAAAGAATTATTTTCATTTCAAAAATTTTATATGGGAGGTGTACAAAATAATCTATTTGGTTTAAAATTGGGAAATAAAAACCATATACCTTTGAGAGGATATTATTTTAATAAAAATAATATAGGAGTTATTTATGATAAATTGATTTTAGAAATGCGTTATTTAATTAAGAATTTTTCACATTTAAAAATGTGGACAACTCTTTTTATGGAAGGAGGAAATATAAGTAATTCTTATAAAGAATTTAATCCTTTTATAATTAATAAATCTTGTGGATTTGGATTTCGTTTTTTTTGGACTCCAATAGGATTTGTAGGAATAGATTTTGGGTATCCTATAAATATTGATATAAGTTCATTAAATACATTAAAATCAAAATGGAAAATACATTTTCTTATAGGAAAAGATTTATAATCTATTGTACAAAAAAAAAAAAAATATAAAAAATTATTATGAAAAAAAATACAATACTATACTTTTTATTATTTTTACTATTTAGCATTTCTTCATATTCTAAAGAATGTTTTCAAAAAATAGTTTGTTTAAATAGTATGGCTCTTATAGAAAAAATGCCAGAATTCTCTATTGTTCAAAAGGAATTAAATAGAATGAGTAAAATTCATGAAAATAATTTAGAAAAATTAGCAAAAGAATTTCATAAAAAAGCAGAAAAATATCAAAAAAATAAAAATACAATGCTTAAAAAAGAATTAGAACTTTTGCAAATAAAAGCTCATGCATATCAAAAAACAGCATCAGATGATTTAATTAAAAAACAAAATAAATTGTTAAATCCAATATATAAAAAAATAGAAAATGCTATCAATAAAGTTTTAGATAAAGATAAAAAAATTATGAGAGTTGATGATTGCAGTCTTGGAAAAGGAGTTTTAGTTAATAAAGGAGAAGATATTACTGAAAAAGTAAAAAAAGAATTAGGCTTACATTAAATGGTATCTCCCGGAATCGAACCGGGGACACAAGGATTTTCAGTCCTTTGCTCTACCAACTGAGCTAAGATACCAAAAAAAAATAAAACAAAAATACAATAATAAGTAATAAAAAATTAATTTTTTTATTTTTTTTATTAATTTTTTTTTCTTGTGAAGAAGAAAAAAAAATTGATAAAAATAAAAAAGAAATTCCAAAAAAAATTTTTTTCAAAACAAGTATTTTGTATAAAGAAAAAGGATTATTAAAATTTTTTATTTATTCACCTCTTATTAAAGAATATACTGTTTATACCATATTCCCATATGGATTAGATTTATTTATTTATAATAAAACTATTACTTTTCTTAGTGCTAATTGGGTTAAATCAATTGAAAAAAATTTTTATCATATTAAAGGAAATATTAAAATAAAAAATTCAAAAGGATTTTTTTTAAAAACTGATGAAATATTTTGGGATAGAAAAAAAAAAAAAATATTTAATGGAAAATATACAATGATATCTAATTCTGATGGTACTATATTACATGCAGTAAATGGAATAGAAGCATCGGATGATTTAAAAAAAATTATATTAAAAAATATTAGTGGAACTTTATCTATGTAAATATGATTTTTTATATTAGTATAATTTTTATTACTATACTTATATCCGCTTTTTTCTCTGGTATAGAGATGGCTTTAATATCTTCTAGTTTATTTCAAATAGAATTAGAGAAAAAAAAAGGATCATTTCGATCTAAACTTCTTTCTAAAAGTATTAGTCAACCTAAAAAATTTATAACAACAATGTTGATAGGTAATACTATATCTTTAGTTATATATGGTATTTATATGGAAAAATTATTTTTTTATATTATTCCAAAAGAGTTATTAGAAAATAATTCTTTATGGATTTTTTTTTTAGAAACAATATTTTCTACTGCTATTATTTTAATTATAGGAGAATTTATTCCTAAAATGATATTTAGTGTATATTCAAACGAATTATTAAATTTGTTTATTATTCCTATATATATTATATATAAAGTTTTTTATCCAATAACAAATTTTATTATTTGGATTTCTAATTTTTTTTTAAAAATTTTAGGAGAAAAAGATAATGATCAAAAAAAAAATTTTGATAAAGAAGATTTAATTTATTTTTTATCAGAAAATATTGAAAATGGAATTCAAGAAAAAGGTTTTGTAGAGTCTAAAATTGAAATTTTTCATAAAGCTTTAGATTTTTCTGAAAAAAAAGCTAGAGAATGTATGGTACCTAGAAAAGAAATAATATCTTCTAATATTACTTCTATGGATCATATTTGTAATCTTTTTACAGAAAGTGGATTATCTAAAATTGTTATTTATAAAAATAATATAGATAATATTGTAGGATATATTCATTATTTAGAACTTTTAAAAAAACCTAAAAATATTGAATCTATTATTAGATCTGTAGAATTAGTTTATGTTACTACTCCTGTAAGAGAAATAATGGATCTTTTAATAAAAAAAAAAATAAGTATAGCTATAGTTTTAGATGAATATGGAGGTACAGCAGGAATGATAACTATAGAAGATATTTTAGAAGAATTTATTGGAGATATAAAAGATGAACATGATGAAATTTTTTTATTAGATAAAAAATTGAATAATCAAAAATTTTTATTTTCTGCACGTTTAGAAATTGATTTTATTAATGCTAAATATAATTTGGATCTTCCTGAATCAGAAAAATATGAAACTTTAGGAGGATTAATTGTTACTTATACAGGTAACATTCCAAAATATGGAGAAAAAATTATTATTAATAATAATTTTTTTATTGAAATAAAAAAAGTATCTAAAAATAAAATAGAAGAGGTTTTTCTTCAAAAAAATTTTAAAAAATGAGTTTTTTAGAAAAAATAAGAAAAAATACATGGTTAATTTTTTTATTTATAAGTATTTTTTTAATATTTTTTATACTAGATCCTAGTATTTTATTAAAATGTTTTTCTAAAAATTCCAATATTATTGGAAAAGTAAATAATGATCATATTTCTTTAAAAGAATATATTGAATCTTTTCAATTTTTAAAAAAATTTCGTGAATCTGAACCAGATTATTTATTAAAAAATGATGTTTGGAAATTATTAGTTCATGAAAAAGTATTAAATCAACAAGCTATAAAATTAGGAATTAAAAGTACAAAAAAAGATTTTTGGAAAGCTATAAAAAAACAATCTATATACAGTCATATAACTGATTTTCAAGATATTAAAGGTGATATGGATATTGAAAAATTTAAATTATATTTAAAAAAATTAAATAAGAAATATGTAAATAAAACTCCTGAAATAAAAGAAGAAAAAAATATGTGGTTATATGAAAAAAATAATATAAAAAAAAGAATTATTGCAAAAAAATATATAGAAATGTTAATGTATGGATTAAATACATCATTAATAGAAGCAAAATTAAATCAAATAAATAAAAATTTATTTTCTATTATTGATTATGTTTTTATTCCTTACTCAGAAATAGAAAAAAAATATAATATTTATCCAATTAAAAATATTGATATTTTTAATTGGATAAATAAAAATAAATTTCTTTATAAAAAAATAAATTTAAGAAATCTTAGTTTTATTATTTTTAATTCTTCACCATCATTAGATGATGAAAAAAAAATGAATAATAAAATAAAAAAATTATTTAAAGAATTTAAAAATTCTAATGATCATGATTCCATTATTGTTTCTAATCAATCAGAAAAACCTTTTGATTATAATTTTTATTTAAAAAAACAATTACCTCCTATATTACAATTTTTTGTAGAAAAAAATAATAAAATTGGAAGTATGTTTGGTCCTATAAAAGATAATAATATTTATGTTATAGGAAAATTAACTAGAAAAAAAAAGTTATTTGATTCTGTTTTATCTAGTCATATTTTAATTTCTCATAAAGAAGCTATTCATTCTTTTAACAAAAGAACTAAAAAAGAAGCAGAAAAAATAGCTAAAAATCTATATAATTTTGTTAAAAAAAATCCTGATCAATTTAATTATCTAGTAAAGAAAAAATCAGATGATTTTATAAATGCAAAAAAAAATAATGGTAGTTTAGGGTGGATTAAATATGAAGGAAAAAATCTTATAGGTTCATTTGATATATTTTCTTCAGAAAATAAAAAAGGAAAAATAGGTTTAACAGAAACTAAATTTGGATATCATATTATTAGAATAGATGAAAAGAAAAATCCAAAAATAGCTTATCAATTTGCCATGATAATAAAAACACTTATTCCTTCAAAAAAAACAAAAAATATTTTTCATGAAAAAGTAATGTCTTTCTTCAAAAATAATAAGAACTCTAATTTAAATACATTAATTAATAATGCAAGAAAAAATAAATATGAAACTATTTTTTTAGAAGAGGTAAAAAATAATCAATCTATTATTAATGGATTAAATACTGAATTAGATAAAAAAATAATTAATTGGTCTTTTGAAAAAAATAGAAAAATAGGAGATACCAATATTTTTCATACTTCAAATAAAGATTATATTATGGTATATTTATCTAAAATTCAAAAAAATGGTATTCCTATTGAAAAAATAAAAAATGAAATAATACCTTTAATAGTTGATAATAAAATCAATAAAATATTATCTAATTCTTTTTTTAAAAAAAGTTTAGAAGAAATAGCTTTTTATTTTTCTAAAAAAATAAATAAATATTGTAAAATTAATTTTTATAATTTAATGATTGATGATAAAAAAGAACCAAAAGTAGTAGGATCTGCTTTTTCTTCAAATCTATATAAAACTTCTAAACCTATTTTAGGTAAAAAAGGAATCTTTTTTATAAAACCATTAAAACGTTTTTCTATATATAAAAAACCTGATTCTATTTCTTCTGAAATAGAATCATTAAATACTTTATTAAGAAAAAATACGTTAGAAAAATTAGGAGATGTATTAATAGAAAAATCTGTAATTAAGGATTACAGAAAAAATATTTAATCATTACGTTTTACAGAATAAGGAGGAACATTTTTTTTATTTTTATCAGATTTTTCAATATCTATTTTATCATTTTTCATAATTTCATTTTTTATTTTTTCTTTAGCTTTTTTAAAATAACGTATACCTTCTCCTAATCCACGAGCTATATCTGGTATTTTTTTTGGACCAAAAATAAGTATAGCTATAAAAATAATAAAAAAACTTTCTTCAATACTAATAAATAAAATATTTTTCATTTTTTATTTTTTTTACAAAAATCATACATTATAGATGGTGCTAAAAATATAGAAGAATAAGTTCCTACAATTATTCCAATAAATAAAGCAAACATAAAACTTCTAATAGCTATTCCTCCAAATATAAAAATAATAGATACTACTAATAAAGTAACAAATGAAGTATTTATAGTCCTATTTAAAGAACTGAAAATTCCTTCATTTATAATATCTTTTTCCATTATAAGTGTTTTTTTTGAAATTTTTCTTATTTTATCATAAACAATTACTGTATCATTAATAGAATAACCTATTATTGTTAATAAAGCTGCTATAAAAGCATGATCTATTTCTAAAATAGGAAATTTTTTTTGAAAAAAAGAAAATATTCCAAATATAATAATTAAATCATGTATTAATGCAATTATTGCTCCTAATCCAAATTGCCACTTTTTAAATCTTATAAAAATATAAATAAACATAACTACTAAAGAAATTATAATTGAAATAATAGCTTTATTTAACATATCTTTAGCTATTGTAGGTCCTATTTTTTCTATAGAAAGAATACCTAAATGTTTATTTTTTTCCACACTTTTAAAATTCATAAAACTCATAGGTAAAAAGTTTTTCAAAGATTTAAATATTTTATTCATAATTTCTTCTTCTATATCATTATCTTCTCTCCATATTTTATATTTAGTTGTTATTTTTAATTGATTTTTGTTTCCAAACATTTTGACACTTGGATATATTTTTTTTCCATTTTCTATAAATGTTTTTGATAAAATTTCAGAAACTTTTTCAGGAATCATTTTTCTATCAAAACGAATTATATAAGAACGTCCTCCAACAAAATCTAATCCTAAATTTAATCCTTCATTGAAAATAGAAAATATACTAATAAATAAAATAAAAGAAGAAAAAATATAAGAAATTCTTTTTTTAGATAAAAAATTATATTGTATATCTTGTTTTTTATTAAAAATTGAAATTTTTTTAAAAAAAATATTATTATATTTTTTTAAATGCCATTCTAAAAAAAGTTTTCCTAAACAAATAGAAGTAAATAAAGATATTATAATTCCAATAATTAAAGTTATTGAAAAACTTTTTATTGGTCCTGTACCTCCAAAATAAAATAAAATAATTCCACATAATAAAGTAGTTATTTGTCCATCTATAATTGATGATAACGCTCCTTCAAAAGTATAACTATTATTAATAGATATTGATAAAGGAATTTTATTTATTATATTTTCTTTAATTTTTTCATAAATAAGTATATTTGAATCCATAGACATTGCTAATGTTAATATAATCCCTGCTATACCAGAAAAAGTTAATACAGCATTTATAGAAATGAGAATACCAAAAATAAATATTAAATTAAAAATTAATATTATATTAGCGTATATTCCTGGAATAGAATAATATATATACATCCAAATAAATACAAATAATAAAGCTATTAAAAAAGATAGAATTCCTTTTTTAATAGATTCTTTTCCTAAAGAAGGACCTACTATTTCTGTTTGAATAATTTTTACTGAAGTAGGTAGTTCTCCAGTATTTAATATATTTATTAAATCATTAGATTCTTGTACGGAAAAATGACCTGATATTTGAGACATACCATTAGGTATTACAGAATTAACAATAGGACAAGCATAAACAAAATTGTCAAGTACTATTGCTATATTTTTACCTATATTTTTTTCAGTAAATATTTTCCATTTTTTAGATCCTTCTTGATTCATTTTTATATTAATATATGTTTCATTAAATGTTCCAAAGGATTTATACGCTTTAACAACAATATTTCCTTTTAAAGAATGAATAAATTCTTCATCTTCATTTGTTTTAATAGCAAATAATTGAAATAAATTATTTTTTGAAACACTTTTATATCCCCATATAAATTTTATATTATATAAACTATATGGTAAAGAATTTATTACATATATTGAATTTAAAAATTTTGAAACAACATTTATATCTTTTTTATGCACTAATCCTACTATATTAGAAGATTTAATTTTAGTAATATTTAATAATTTTATAAATGATTTTTTTTGATTTAATGTAAAATATTTATTAATTTTAGTAAAAAATGGAAAAATATCTTGTATACTGTAAGTTTCAAAAAAATGAAGTTCTGCTTTTTTTTCTAAAATATTTTTTATTCTTTGTATATTTTTTATTCCAGATAATTCTATTAAAATTTTATTAGAATTTTTTATACGTTGTATATTTGGTTGTGTTATTCCAAATTGATCTATTCTAGATCTTAAAATATTTTGAACAGTATAAATAGAAGATTCTATTTTTTTTCTTAAAAATTTTTCTACATCTATATCTGATGTAATATTAGAATCAATTTCTTCTATATTAGAAATATTTCCAAATATTTCTGGGGATGATAAATTAATATTTAATTTTTTATTTTTTTTTTCTTTATAAAAAAAATTAGTAAAATACGATAAATAATCTATATTAGAATTTTCTTTTTTTTTATTTTCTGCATTTTCTAATGCTTTTAAAAAAAGAAAATTTTTAGATTTTTCAGAAAGATTTATTAATAAATCTTTTTCAGATATATCTAAAATTAGACTAATACCTCCTTTTAAATCTAAACCTAAATTTAGGTTATTATTTTTTATATTATTTTCATTAGTATAAATACTAGAAAAAATATAATATAAACAAATTATAGTCAATATCGAAGTTATAAAAATAGTAAAAAAGTTTCTTATACGCATTATGTATACTTTTAGTAAAAATAAAAATTTTATAATTACCTTTGTTGATTAAGAGAATTTAATGAATGCACTTGAAAAAATTTTAGATTATTCAAAACCCTACAAATCTTATTACATCATTAATATAATATGTAATTTTTTACATTCTTTTTTTTCTATTATCTCTATAATATCTATTTCTCCTGTATTAAGTATTTTACTTGAAAATACTGAAGAAAAAAGTAAAAAAAAATTTTTAAATTATTCTTTTAATGGATTTTTTGATTTTATTATAAAATATTTTCATTTTTTTATAAAAAAATTATCATATAAATATGGTAAAATAAATGCTTTAGCTATTTTTTGTATTTTTATTATTATTATTTTTTTAATTAGAAATATTTTTAAATACTTATCAGAATATTTTTTAATAGGAATTAAAACTTCTATTATTCAAAATATTAGAAATGATTTTCATAAAAAAGTATTGTCTTTACCTATAATTTTTTTTTCAAATAAAAAAAATGGAGATTTAATGTCTAGATTATCTAATGATGTAAACGAAATAGAATTATTTATTATTAATTCTTTAGCTAGTTTAATGAATTCATCTATTATGGTATTTTTTCATCTAGTTACTTTATTTTTTATGAGTAATCAATTAACATTATTTGCTTTTTTATTAATTCCTATAATGAGTATTTTTTTATCTATTATAGGTATAAGTTTAAAAAAAGATGCAAAAGGAGCTCAAAATCAATTAGGAATATTATTTTCTTTTATAGAAGAAACTTTAAATTATAGTAAAATTATAAATATTTTTAATGCTGAAAATCAAATGCAAAAACGTTTTGAAAATGTTTCAAAATTTCAAAAAATACTTTCTTCTCGCGTTAATAGAAAAAAAGAATTAGTATCTCCTATTAGCGAATTATTAGGTTCTATTATTATGATTTTAATTATTTGGTATGGAGGAAAACTTTTTTTAGAAAAAAATAAAATGACTAAAGAAATTCTTTTTCCTTTTGTTGGATTATTTTTTCAAATAATTAATCCAATAAAAATATTAGTTAATTCTATGTCTAATATACAAAAAGGAAAAGCAGCTGCAGAACGTATTGTAGAAATATTATTAGATACTAAATATGTTTCAAATAAAAAAATAAAATCAAAATCTATTTTTCATTTTAAAGATGAAATTTTATTTCGTAATGTATCATTTACTTATAATAAATTATTTTTAATTAAAAATTTAAATTTTTCTATAAAAAAAGGAAAAACTATAGTTTTGATAGGAAGATCTGGAAGTGGTAAATCAACTATTGTTAATTTATTAGCTAATTTTTATAATGTTACATCTGGAAAAATAACAATTGATGGAAATAATCTTAAATATTTAAAAATTAAAGATTACAGAAAATTATTGGGTATAGTAACCCAAGAACCAATTCTTTTTAATAATTCTATTTTTAATAACATAACATTAGGAATAGAAAAAAAAATATCTATTAAATCTGTAATAAAAGCAGCTAAAATTGCAAATGCACATGATTTTATAGAAAAATTACCAAAAGGATATGATACTATTATTGGACATAATGGAAATAAATTATCTTTAGGACAAAAACAAAGAATAAGTATAGCTAGAGTTATATTAAAAAATCCTCCTATTTTAATTTTAGATGAAGCTACATCTTCTTTAGATACAGAATCAGAAACATTAGTTCAAAAAGAATTAAATAAAATAATGAAAAATAAAACATCTTTAGTTATATCACATAGATTATCTTCCAATATTATACAAAATGCAGATCATATTATTGTATTAGAAAAAGGAAAAATTATAGAACAAGGTAATCATAAAAATTTAATTTTAAAAAAAGGAATTTATAATAATTTAATAGAGTTATAAAATTTTTGAAAAATGAATATTTTTATCAAATCTATTGTAGAAATAATTCATAATCCTATTTCATCTATTTCTATCATAGGAAATCTATTTTTAATAGAAAGTATTTTATCTATGGATAATGCAGCTATGTTAGCTTCTATGATTACAAGATTAAAAAAAGAAGAAAGAAAAAAAGCTATAAAATATGGTATTATTGGAGCTTATTTTTTTAGAGGAATATGTTTAATTTTTGCTTCTATATTAGTTAAAATATGGTGGTTAAAATTTTTAGGAGGAATATATTTAATATTTGTTGGATTTAATTTTTTTTTTACAAAAAAAAATGATTCTTTTTTTAAAGATGAAAAAAATTTTAACAAAAAAAATTATTTTTGGAAAATTATTTTTTTAATAGAAATAATGGATTTAACATTTTCTATTGATAATATTTTTGCTTCTGTTGCTTTATCAAATAATTTTTTATTAATATTTTTAGGTGTTTTTATAGGTATTCTTTCAATGAGATTAATTTCTCAATTTCTTATCAAATTAATAGAAAAATATCCAACATTAGAAAATACGGCTTTTATTGCAATAATTTTTCTTGGAATTAAATTAATTTTTTCTTTTTTTGAAAAAAAATATAATTTACAAAATTATTATAATAAATTATTTTTTAATAATTTATTTTCCTTATTTATTTTATCATTATTTATATTTCCTATTTTTTATTCATGGTTATCTTTAAAAAAAAATAAAAATTAAAATAATATAGTAATAGGATCTTCTAAAAAATTTTTAAGAGAATAAATATAATTACTAGCTATAGCTCCATCTATAATTCTATGATCACAAGATAATGTTATCTTCATTATATTCCCTATTTCTATTTTAGAATTTTTAACAATTGGACGTTCCATAATTTTTCCTACAGATAAAATAGATGAATTAGGAATATTAATAATAGAAGTAAAAGATTCTATACCATACATTCCTAAATTTGATACTGTAAAAGTACTATTATCTATCTCTTCTGGTTGTATTTTTTTTGATTTAGAACGATTAACTTTATCTTTAATTTCTTTAGAAATTTGTAATAAAGATTTTTGATCAGCGTTTTTAATAACTGGCACTATTAATCCATCTTTAATAGCTACAGCTATTCCAATATTAATATTAGGATAAATAATAATTTTATCTTCTTCCCAAGAAACGTTTATATCCATATTATTTTTTATAGTTTTAGAAACTGCTTTAATAATAAAATCATTAAAGGATATTTTTTCTTCTATAGAAAGTTTATTATTTAATTTTTTTCTTAATTTAATTAATTCATCTACTTGAATTTCACTAAATAAATAATAATGAGGAGCTGTTATTTTAGAAAAAGTTAAATGTTTTGCTATTTTTTTTCTCATAGAGGAATGAGCAATGCTTTTATTTTCTAAATCTTTATTTAATGTTTTTGTTTTATAAAATTCAATATCTCTTTTAATAATTCTACCATATTCTCCACTTCCTTTTATTTCATTTATAGATATATTTTCTTTTTTAGCCATTTTTTTAGCTAATGGAGAAATTAATAATTTTTCATCTAAATTTTTAATATTTTCTTTTACTTTTTTTGATGTTGATTCTAAAATGAGATGACTAATATCTTCTCCTTCTTCACCTATAATTGCTAAAATATCATTTACTTTAGTTTTTTCTCCTTCTTTAACTCCAATAAAAAGTAAAATTCCACTAACATCTATTTCAAAATCTTGGGTAGCTTTATCTGTTTCTATTTCAGCTAAAATATCTCCTTCTGAAATTTTATCTCCTATTTTTTTATTCCATTTTATTACAGTCCCCTCTTCCATAGTATCACTTAATTGGGGCATAGTTATTATTTCTGCCATTATTAATATTTTTCTTTTTTATTATGAAAAATTTTTCTATCTAAAAAAGGATAATCAGGTTCACTATAAACAACATTATACATATCATCTAAAGATGGAGTGTCTGATTTTTCTGCAAATTCAACACATAATTCCACTTGTTTTTTTACTTCATTTTCTATTTCTATTAAATTTTCTATAGTATCCCATTTTTTTTGTAAAATAAAATTTTTCAATTTTAAAATAGGATCTTTTTTTTTATATAAATGTATTTCTTCTTTACTTCTATATAATTCAGAATCAGACATAGAATGTCCTCTATATCTATACGTTTTAATATCTAAAAAAGTAGCTCCATATCCTTTTCTAGCTCTATCTATAGCAATATAAGCTATTTTTGCTATTTTTTCTGGATCCATTCCATCTACAGGATAAGAAGGCATTCCATATGAAATTCCTATTTTATAAATATCTTCCATATTAGTACTTCTTTCTACAGAAGTTCCCATAGCATATTTATTATTTTCACATACAAATACCACTGGTAATTTCCATATCATAGCCATATTAAATGTTTCATGCATAGATCCTTGTCTAACGGCCCCATCTCCCATAATAGCAATAGTTACAGCTTTTTTACCAAAATATTTATCAGCAAAAGCTATTCCAGCTCCTAATGGTATTTGTCCTCCTACAATTCCATGACCTCCATAAAAACGATGTTTTTTACTAAAAATATGCATAGATCCTCCTAATCCATGAGATGTTCCTGTTTTTTTTCCTAAAAGTTCTGCCATTATCTTTTTTGGAGATACTCCCATAGAAATGGGTAAAATATGACATCTATAAGCGGTTATCATTTTATCTTTAGACATATCCATAGCATGAGTCAATCCAGCAGGAACTGCTTCTTGTCCATTATATAAATGTAAAAATCCTCTAATTTTTTGTTTTAAATATAAGGAACGACATTTATCTTCAAATTTTCTCCAAAAAGACATATCTTTAAACCACTTTATATAGGTTTCTGTGGTAATTTTTTTCATGAAAAAATTTAATGGAATTATCAAATACAAATTTAACCTTTAAATATAAATCTACAAAAAGTAAATCAAATTTTCTAATGCATTTTTTCTAGATCCTTTAATAAGAATTAAATCAATTTTTTTAATTGGATTTTTTTTAATCCATTCAATAAATTTTTTTTTAGTTATAAATTTTTTTATTTTACAAGATGTTTTCATATCTATATTAAAAAAAATAGATCCAATTAAAAAAACCATATGAATATAACTTTTTTCTAAAAAAAAAATTATTTTTTTATGTTCTTTTTTAGAAAAAGAACCTAATTCTAACATATCTCCTAATATAACCATTTTATTTCCTTTAATATTATTAAAAAAAATAAGAGCTTTTATCATACTAGTAGGATTAGCATTATAACAATCTATAATAATTTTTTTATTATTTTTTATTAAAATTTGAGATCGATAATTATTAGGTACATATTCTTCTACTGCTTTTTTAATATCCTTCAAAGGAATTTTAAAATACATTCCAATAATTATGGACGAAGCTATATTATATAAATTATAACTTCCTATTAAAGGAGAAATTATTTTTTTATTTTTAATATATAAAATTGATTTTATATTTTTTGTTTTCCATAAATATTTTACTATTATATCAGGTTTATTATCTTTTTTTTCTGAAAAAATAAATCTTTTAATTTTTTTACTATTATATAATTGAATAGGATCATCTCCGTTTATAAATACAGTTTTTTTTTTTTTTTTAAAAAATTATATAGTTCTAATTTACTACGTATAACTCCTTTTATATTATGAAATCCTTCTAAATGAGCTTTTCCAAAATTAGTTATATATCCATAATCTGGATTAATAATATAACACATTTTTTCAATTTCATTTTCATGATTTGCTCCAATTTCTATAATAGAAATAGAAGTATTTTTGGACATAGAAAGAATAGTTAATGGAATTCCTATATGATTATTAAAATTTTCATTAGTAAAATGAACTTTTTTATATTTTTTAGATAGTATTTTTTTTAAAAGTTCTTTAGTTGTTGTTTTTCCATTACTTCCTGTAATAGCAATAATAGGAATATGATGTAATTTATATCTATGATACATTGCTAATTTTTGTAAAAAAAATAAACTATTTTCTACAAAAAAAATTTTTTTTGTAGAAAAAACATATTTTTTATCATCTAAAATAACTAACATAGCACCATTTGCAATTGCTTCAGCAGCAAATTGATTTCCGTTAAAATTTTTTCCTTTTAAAGCTATAAATATAGAATTTTGTTTTACTTTTTTACTATTTATTTCTATTCCAGAAGAAATAGAATATAATTTATAAATATATTTTATATTCATTATAATAAATCTTTTTCTAAATTCATTTTTAAATTATTAATATTAGTAATAACAGTTCTTTTTTGATCTTTTATATAAGATATATAACCTGTTTCTTCTGAAATAACAAGGCATATTGCATCTGTTTTTTCAGATAGACCAATAGCGGCTCTATGACGAAGACCTAAACGAGATGGAATTTCTGTATCATAAGAAACAGGAAGAATTGCTCTTGTTCTAACTATTTTATTTTCTATAATAACTACAGCTCCATCATGTAATGGACTATTTTTATAAAAAATACTTTCTAAAATAGGAATATTAACTTTAGCATCCATTTCATCTCCATTTTGAATAAATTCTTTTAAGTCTTGATTCAATTGAATTACTATTAATACTCCAGTTTTATCTCCAGAAAAAATAGCACAAGCTTTTACTATACTTTCTATAGTTTCAGTTTTTATTGATATTCTTGATTTTATAAAAAGATAAAAAATAAACTTTTTTAAAAAAATTCTACTTCCTACTATAAGCAAAAACTTTCTAATTTCTGGTTGAAATAAAATAATTAAAGCTAAAAAACCTCCTTTAAAAAAAGCACTTATTACTATGCTAAGAAGTTTCATATTATAAATTTCTACTATTTTCCAGAAAATAAAAGTTGCAATAATTCCATAGAAAATATTTAAAGCAGCAGTATTATAAACAAGTCTATATACTTGAAATAAAATAATAGTTACTAAAAAAATATCTAAAATATCAATGAAAGAAATTTTTAAAAAATTCACCTAATAGATGAAATATTAGTTTTATATGTGAATAAAAAATAATTCATGTAAAAATAATAATATAAATATTAATGAATTATAAAATTTTTTTATAATATTGTACTAATTTTATACATTCCATAGCTTCTTTTACATCATGTACACGTAATAATTTTGATCCATTTAAAAGAGCTATAGTATGAATAATAGAAGTAGCATTTAATGATTCTTTGTAAGAAATTTTTAAAATATTTTTTATCATAGATTTTCTAGAAATACCTATTAAAATTAAATGATCTTTAAATCCTAATAAAGATAAATGTTTTAGTAATTGAAAATTTTGTTTTAATGTTTTACCAAAACCAAATCCAGGATCTAAAATAATATCTTGTATTCCATATTTTTTTAAATAATAGATTTTTTTTGAAAAAAAATTATTTATTTCCACAATAATATTGTGATAATATGGATTATTTTGCATATTTTTTGGAGTTCCTTTCATATGATTTAATATATAAGGAATTTTAAGTTTTCCTAATAAAGAAAACATATTTTTATCTAATTCTCCTCCTGATATATCATTTATCATTACTACTCCTTCTTTTATAGCTATGTTTGCGACTTCACTACGAAAAGTATCTATAGATAGTTTAATATTTGGAAAAGTTTTTATAATAATACGAATAGGTTTTATTACTCTTCTTATTTCTTCTTCTTTTGTTACAAATTTTGATCCAGGTCTAGTAGAACATCCTCCAATATCTATAAAATCAGATCCTTCCTTCAACAAAGTTTCTACATGTCGCAATATTTTATATTCAGAATTTAATTTTCCACCATCATAAAAAGAATCAGGAGTTAAATTAACTATTCCCATTATTTTTGGTTCTTTAAAATCTAATAAAGATCCTGAAAAATTAATTATCATTAAATTATTTTTAATATATTAATAAAAATTGAATAAAATGAATCATACTGTTGATTTTTTTATTGAAAAATGTAGGAATTTATTTTTAGAAAAATTAATAGATTATGATTTATCATGGTTATATTTAAAAAAATACTCTATAATAGATCAAATTTTTATAAAAACAATAAGAATAAAAAATATAAATTTTAAAGGGGAGCAGTCTATCAAAGAAGAAAAAATAACAGATACATACATAGATATTATAAATTATCTAATAATATTATTAATAAAATTAGATACTTTTTTTATATCATTAAAAAATAGTAATAATAAAATATCACATGATCAAATTATTAGTTTTTATAATAAAAAATTTGATAATTTAAAAAATTATATGAATAATTATTTTAAATATAAAATATGTTTTGATCATTTTGATGATGATCTTGTGGATAAATTTTTATATTTAAAAAAAAATTCAAAAAAAATTTTATCTAAAAAATTAGAAGAGTTTTATTATCAAATAATAATTGAAATTCTTTTTTTTTTAAAAAAAAATTATTATAAATAAAATGAGAAAAAAAATTATAATCGCAAATTGGAAAATGAATTATGATTTTTATGAAACAACTTCTTTTCTTAGAAATTTTTTAAGAATTTTTTTTGAGAAAAAAATAAATAATAATAAAAAAATAATTATAGCACCTTCTTTTCCTTTTTTACATGTTTCAAATCAAATTTTACAAGGAACTACTTTTAGTATTGCATCTCAAAATATTTATCAAATGGATAAAGGAGCCTATACTGGAGAAGTATCTGCTATTATGTTAAAATCTATAGGTATACAAAAAGTAATACTAGGACATAGTGAACGTAGAGAACTTTTTTTAGAAAATAATGATATTTTGATGAAAAAAATAAAAATAGCATTAAAACATGGTTTCTACATTATTTTTTGTGTAGGGGAAAAAGCTATTGAAAGAGATAGAAATGAACAATTTACTATAGTAAAACAACAATTATTTGAAACTGTTTTTCATTGTTCTTTAAATGAAATAAATTCTTTTTGTATAGCATATGAACCTGTATGGTCTATTGGTACAGGAATTACAGCAACTTCAGAAGAAGTTCAAATTATGCATAAATTTATACGTAATTTATTTTCAGATAAATATGGAAAACAAGTTTCCAATAAATTATCTATTTTATATGGAGGAAGTATAAACGATACTAATGCAAAGGATTTTTTTTCACAAAAAGATATAGATGGAGGTCTTATAGGTAAAAATTCTTTAGAAATTGAAAAATTTTTAAAAATTATTCAATCTTAATTTTAATTGGCCTCGTAGCTCAACTGGATAGAGCATCTGACTACGGATCAGAAGGTTATGGGTTCGAATCCCTTCGAGGTCATTTTATAATTTTATTATCCTAGATAAGGTTTAAGAATTTTACTTCTAGAAGAATGTTTTAATCTTTTTAAAGCAATACTTTCTATTTGTCTTACTCTTTCTCTTGTCAAATCACAAGATTGTCCTACTTCTTCTAAAGTCATTGGAGGTGATCCATTTAAACCGAAATGTAAAATAATAACACGACGTTCTCTTTCACTTAAAGTCTCTAAAATTCTTTTTATATCTTTTCTAAGAGATTCTTTTTCTAAATATTCATCTGGACGTGGAGATTCATCTGATCTAACTAAATCATATAAATTAGAATCTTCTCCTTCTATTAAAGGTGCATCCATAGAAACATGTCTACCTGAATTTTTTATAGATTCTTCTACATCTTTCTCATTCATATTTAAATATTCGGCTATTTCTCTTGCAGAAGGAGTTCTTTGTAATTCTTGTTCTAATTGAGCTAAAGTTTTTAATATTTTATTTAATAATGCTAGTTTATTTGTAGGTTGTCTAATAGAACGTGATTGTTCAGCTATAGCTTGTAAAATAGCTTGTCTTATCCACCAAACAACATAAGAAATACATTTAAAACCTCTTGTTTCATCAAATCTTAATATACCTTTTATTAAACCTAAATTTCCTTCATTAATTAAATCACATAAACTTAATCCTTGATTTTGATATTGTTTAGCTACAGAAACTACAAATCTTAGGTTTGCATTTACAAGTTTATCTATAGCTGAAGGATCTCCTTCTCTAGCTCTACGAGCATATTCTACTTCTTCTTCTGGAGTTAATAATGGAATTTTTCCTATTTCATGAAGATATTTATCTAACGATTCAGATTCACGATTTGTTACTTGTTTAGTTATTTTAAGTTGTCTCATATATTTTTTTTCTTTATTAATCATTTTTTTTTTGGACGAGGAATGAGTATTTTCCTAGATAATTTCATTTTATTTTTTTCATCCATACCCATAAATTTTACATCAATCACATCTCCAATATGTAATTCTTCTTCTATATTATTTAATCTTTTCCATCCTATTTCAGAAATATGAAGCAACCCTTCTACTCCTTTAGAAATTTCAACAAAAGCTCCAAAATCTCTTATGGATTTCACTTTTGCCTTATAAACTTTTCCATATTCAGGAACAAAAGTAATTTGTTTAATTTTATCAATAGCTTTTTCTATTTTTTCGTAATCTTTTCCTATAATTTCGATACAACCAAAATTTCCTTTTTCTTCAATTACTATATTTGTATTTGTATATGATTGTATTTCTTGAATTACTTTTCCTCCTGCACCTATAACTAAACCTATAAAATCTTTTGGTATATTAAAAGTATAAATTTTTGGAGCGTTAGGTTTCATTTTATTCCTATATTTAGGTAAAGTTTCTAACATTTTTTTTAAAATAAAAATACGTCCTTCTAAAGCTTGTATTAAAATTTGATTTAAAAGATCATATGTAAATAAACCTTGTGTTTTGATATCCATTTGACAGGCTGTAATACCATATTTAGTTCCTGTTATTTTAAAATCAAGATCTCCAAAATAATCTTCTTCTCCCATTATATCAGAAATAATAATTTTTTTTTTATGATCCATAAACAATCCCATAGATATTCCAGAAACTGGATTTTCAATAGGTATACCTGCGTCCATTAAAGCTAGACTTGCTGCACATACTGTAGCCATTGAAGAAGATCCATTAGATTCTAAAATATCTGATACTACACGAATTGTATATGGATTATCGGGTATAACATTTTTTAATGCACGTTGAGCTAAATTTCCATGACCTATTTCACGTCTAGAAACTCCTCTTATTGGACGTATTTCTCCTGTAGAAAAAGGTGGAAAATTATAATGTAAATAAAATTTTTCTTGATTTTCCATAACAACATTATCTATTCTATTAGCGTCTACGGATGATCCTAATGTTACTGTAGTTAAAGATTGGGTTTCTCCTCTTGAAAATAAAGCAGATCCGTGTACTTCAGGTAAATAATTTACAAAACTATATATTGGACGTATTTGTTTATAATTTCTTCCATCTAATCTTATACCTTTTTTTAAAAGTAGATCTCTAATTATATTTTTTTTAATTTCTTCATAAAATTGATTAATAATAATTTCTTTTTTTTCTATTTCTTCTTCTGTTAAAAAAGTTTTATTAAAATCATTTAATATAATTTTTTCTTGAATAGATCTATTTTTTTTATCTAAAAAATTTTCATAAATTTTTTTTATTTTTTCATATGAAAAAGAAATAAATTTTTCTTTTAAAATTTTATTTTCTATTTTTTCTGAATTTTTTAATTCTTTTTCTTCAAAAAAAAATAAACGATTTTTTGATAATTTTTTAACTAAACGTAATTGAGCTTCTATTTGTGGTTTTATAGCTTGATGTGCTGTAATTATAGTTTTTAAAAATTCATCTTCTTTTATTTCTTTCATTTCTCCTTCAATCATTATAATTGAATTATTAGAAGCTCCTACTACTAAATCTATATCTGATTCTTGTAATTGATCTATATTTGGATTAATAATAAATTGTCCTTTAGAACGAATAATACGTGTTTCTGATATAGGACCATTAAATGGAATACCTGCAACAGATAAAGCTGTTGATGCTGCTAAACCTGCTAATCCATCTGGTAAAATAGTTTTATCATATGATAATAAAGAAATCATAATTTGTATTTCTCTTTTGAAAGATTTTGGAAACGTAGGTCTTAATACCCTATCTACTAATCTCATAGTTAATATTTCTTCATCAGAAGGTCTTCCTTCTCTTTTTATAAATCCACCAGGAATTTTACCACCTGCATAATATTTTTCTCTATAATCTACTGTTAAAGGTAAAAAATTAGTTATATCTTTTATTTTTTTAGATACAACAACTGTTGCTAACAGTATTGTATCTTGAACACGTACTGTAGCAGATCCATCTGCTTGTTTAGCTAAATTTCCTGTTTCTATAACTATAGAACGACCATTTTTCATGGATATGATTTCTTTTACTATATCTGGCATATTTTTTTGTTATAAAGGTATAAAGGAATACTATTTATTACTTATTTTCTTAATCCTAGATTTTTTATTATATTTTTATAACCATTTATATCCCGTTTTTCTATATATCTCAATAATTTTTTTCTTTTTCCAACTAATTTTACCAAAGCCCTTTCTGTATTAAAGTCTTTTTTATTATTTTTTAAATGTTGGCTTAAATAATTTATTCTATAAGTAAAAATAGCTATTTGTACATTTGAAGAACCTGTATCATAAATGGACTTTCCATAAGTTTTAAATATTTCTTTTTTTTTATTAATCTTCATAATTTTTATTAAGTTAAAAATATTTTATTTAAACTTAAATCTATTATTCTTTTACCATTCTAAGAATAGAATCTATATATTTTCTATTATTTGATAAACGAGGTATTTTATTTTGACCTCCTAATTTTTTATGTTTTTTTAACCAGTCATAAAATAATCCATTTCTAGCTACATATATTATAGGAGAACGTAATACGATATTTTTATATCGTTTAATTTCATAATCTGAATTTAAAAATTTTAATTCATTATCTAAAATATCTCTAAATTCACATAAATTTTTTGGATGTTTTTTAAATTCTATAATCCATTCATGAGCTCCAGATTTTTCATGATTTATGTAAACTGGTCCTGCTGTATATTCTTGAATAATAGAATTTGTTTTTAAACAAGCTTTAAATAAAGCTTGTTCTGCATTTTCAACAATTAATTCTTCTCCAAAAGAATTAATATAATGAGTAGTTCTTCCAGAAATAGAAATTCTATATGGAGATAAACAAGTAAATTTTATAGTATCTCCAACAATATATCTCCATAACCCTGCATTTGTAGAAATAACTAATGCATAATTTTTATTTAATTCAACATCTTCAATTGATACAATTTTTGGATTCGTATCATTTATTTTTTCTATAGGAATAAATTCATAAAAAATTCCATGATTTAATAAAAGAAGAAGATCTTTTATATTTTTTTGATCTTGAATAGCAAAAAACCCTTCTGAAGCACTATATACATCATAATAATTAACATAATTATTGAATAAATTATTATATTGATGAATATAAGGGTTAAAGTTCATTCCTCCATGAAATATAACTTCTATATTTGGCCATATATCATTTATTTTTTTTTTATCAAATTTTTTTATCAATTTTTTTAAAAAAATTAATAACCAAGAACAAACACCTAATAAAATACGAACATCTTTATGATATGTTTCTTTTACTATATTTTCTAATTTTTCTTCCCATTCACTCATTAAAGCAATTTTTTTTCTTGGAATACAAATATTTTCAGCCCAAAAAGGTATATTTTTTATTAAAATAGAAGATAAATCTCCATAAAACGTATTATAATTTTTGTATAACTCGTGACTTCCACCTAAACGTATAGCTTTTCCAAAAAAAATTTTTGTTTTAGGATGATTATGAATATAAATAGATAACATATCTTTACCTGCTTTATAGTGACATTTATGCATAGATAATTTAGTAATAGGAATATATTTACTTTTTGCATTAGTGGTTCCAGAAGATTTAGCAAACCATTTTACTTTTCCTGGCCATAATATATTTTTTTCTCCTTTTCTAACTCTTTCAATTACTAATTTTAAATCAGAATACTTACATATAGGAATTCTTTCATAGAATTGTTTATATTTTTTTATTTCACTAAACTTGTATTTTTTTCCAAATTCAGTATCTTTAGCATAAAAAATAAGTTTATTAATTAATTTATTTTGTATTTCTATTGGATAACGCATAAATAATTCTATGTTTTTAATTCTTTTTTTAAGAAAAGCAGATGTTAAGTATCCAGATAAATATTTAATCATTATGCAAATAAATTTAATTATTCAAAAAAATATTTTTATTTGATAAATAAATAGAAACAATTTCAAAAGTTAATTTTTTTGAATAAAAAATATTAAATTTATGATATTTTAAAAGATTATTCATTTTTTCTCCACTATAAGAAAAAGATTCAATAGATTTTCTTAAATAATCATAAGCAAAATAATTTTTTGATAAAAAACCTCCTATTTTACTATAAACATAAGAATATAAATGATAAATTTTTTTTATTAAAAAATAAGAAGGAGTAGAAAACTCTAATATTCCTAATATTCCTGTAGATTTTAGAATTCTATATATTTCTTTAATAGAAAAATGTATATATTGAAAATTTCTAATGCCAAAAGCTATAGTAACTAAATCAAATGTTTCATTTTGAAATGGAATGTTTTGAGAAGATCCTTGAATTATTTTTATTCTTTTTTCTAATGATTTTTTTTTTATTTTACGTCTAGCTATTTCTAACATTTTATCAGATGGATCTAATCCTATAATATGAGATTTATTAAATTTATTAGCTAATAATATAGCTAAATCTCCTGTACCAGTAGCTAAATCTAAAATAGATTTAATTTTTTTATCTTTGGTAAATTGTTTTAATGAGTATATTATTTTTTTTCTCCACATAAAATCTATACCAAAAGATAAAATATGATTTATAAAATCATATTTATCAGAAATATTATTGAACATATTTTTTAATTTTTCTTCTTTCAAAAAATATAGATTTATATATAATATACTTTAATTAAAGAATAAAAAATAGTTTTTTAATTCAAAAATTATTTTTTATTCTTTATTACTGATGTTGTTTTTATTTATTTTAATAAAATGATTCGATCAATCATTACAGGAACTGGTCATTACTTACCTAAAAAAATTATAAAAAATGATTATTTTTTAAAATACAAATTTTATGATAAAAAAGGATTAAAAATAAAAAAATCTAATGAAGAAATCATTCATAAATTTCAAAAAATAACAGAAATAAAAGAAAGAAGATATATAAATAAAAATTTATTGAATTCTGATATTGCTACAATAGCAGCAAAAAAAGCTTTAATTAATTCTAGAATTTATAAAGAAGAAATAGATTATATCATATCTGCACATAATTATGGAGATATTCATTCTACTTCTCTTCAATCTGATATTATGCCTTCTATAGCGGCTAAAATTAAAAATAAACTTAAAATTAAAAATATAAAATGCAGACCATATGATATGATTTTTGGTTGTACAGGTTGGATAGAAGGAATGATTTTAGCAAATCAACTTTTACAATCTAAATATGCTAAAAATATATTAATTACTAGTTCTGAAACTTTATCAAAAGTAGTAGATCCACATGATAGAAATGCTATGATTTTCTCAGATGGAGCTGGAGCGGCAGTGCTATCCGCTATAGAATATAGAGAAGATAAATATGGAATTGTACATTATGATACTCAATGTAATAATAATGAAGAATTATATTATTTAACTAATGGTCCATCTTTAAATTCAAATTATAAAAAATCATTAGTTAATATTAGAATGAATGGAAGAAGAATTTATGAATATGCATTAACAGAAGTTCCAAATATGTTAAAAAACATACTTGATCACGCTAAATTACATATTAAAGATATTAAAAAAATACTTATTCATCAAGCTAATGCAAAAATGGATTATATTATTTTAGAAAGATTATTAAAATTATATAATCATACATCTTTAAATATGGATTTATTTATGAAAATAATGCCTATGACTATTCAAAAATTTGGTAATTCTTCTGTAGCCACTGTTCCTACTTTATTAGATTTAATTATTAAAGGAAAAATGCCTCCTCATGAAATAAAACCTGGAGATACTATATTAATGGCTTCTTTAGGAGCTGGTATGAATATTAATGGAATGATATATCGTTTTCCAAAAAAAAAATATTATGAAAAAAAAAATACATCCAAAAAATTATAGACCTGTTGTTTTTAAAGATATTAACAATGAAAAAATTTTGATTTGTAGATCAACTGTAAAAACTAAAGAATTTTTTATAAAAAATGGAAAGGAATATCCATTATATAAAATGGAAATATCTAGCTATTCACATCCATTTTTTACAGGTGAAAAAAGATTTTTAGGAAAAACAGGACCAGCAGAAAAATTCAAAAAAAAATATAAAAATTATAAAAAATTTTAAATAAAAAATAAAATTAATAAATTATTATTTATGAATTTTATATTATATGATGATATAACAGAATGGAAAAATTTATTTCCTATAACATTTACTAGACCAATATCAGAAATACGTTTAGGATTATTTACGATAAAAGATAGATGGGAAAAAATTTTTGGAAAAAAAGTTTCTTGTATCATAACTCAACCATTTCTTATAAAAAAATATTCATTATTAAATAATGATAATGAATATTTTAAAAATGTATTATTAATTAATTCATCATTTATTCCTAATGAAAAACTTGTTAGTACAATTTTTTCTTTAAAAGAAAATGAAGCTATTTTTTTCAAAGAAAAAATTGTAGCTGTAAAAATAAATAGTTTTTTATATCCTAAAAATGGAATCAAATTTTTAAAAAAAAAATATAAAAAAATATATAAGTTTGATAAACTCATTTATATTCAATACCCTTGGGATATATTCATAAATAATGAAATTATCTTAAAACAAGATTTCCTTATTGCTACAAAAGCAAAAAAATCTTTTTCTTTATTAGGTTATAATAATATTCTTTATTATAAAGAAAGAATATTTTTAGAGGAAAATATAATAGCAAATAACATTGTTTTAAATGCTCAATTTGGTCCAATATATATTGAAAAAAACGTTGAAATAATGGAAGGAACAGTCATAAAAGGTCCAGTATTTATTGGAACAAAAACTATCTTAAACATGGGAACAAAAATATATGGAGGAACTACTATTGGACCTTTTTGTAAAGTTGGTGGTGAAATTATGAATTCTATATTATTTTCTTATTCTAATAAAATTCATAATGGTTTTATAGGAAATTCTGTTTTAGGAGAATGGTGTAATTTAGGAGCTGGAACTAATATTTCTAATTTAAGAAATGATTATTGTAAAGTAAAAGTTTGGAATTATGAAAAAAAAAATTATATACCTATTAACGTACAATTTTTTGGTACAATAATGGGAGATCATTCAAAATCAGCAATAAATACTCAATTTAATACAGCTACATTAGTAGGAGTAAGTTCTAGTATTTTTGGATATGGATTTCCACCTAAGTATATTCCTTCTTTTTCTTTTGGAAATATACAAAAGAAAAAAAAAATTTTTTTTCAAAAAGTTTGTGAAACCGCTGAAATTACAATGAATAGAAGAAATATTAATTTTTCTATTTTAGATAGAAAAATTTTAGAATATTTGTATGAATTATCAGATATTTAGTTAAGAATAGATTTTATATTTATAAATGTATACATAATAAAAATTTTATGCTGAAACATAATTTGGGATATCCTCGCATAGGAATACGAAGAGAATTGAAAAAAGCTTGTGAATCTTATTGGTCCAATCAAATTGATTTTAATACTTTGTTTGAAGTAGGAAAAAAAATAAGAGAAGATAATTGGAAAATGCAAAATATGGCTAATTTAGATTTAATTCCATGCAATGATTTTAGTTTTTATGATCAGGTATTAGATATGTCTTTATTATTGGGTGTTATACCAGAATCTTATATTTCCATACCAATTATACACAATAACATAGATTTATACTTTTCTATGGCTAGAGGATTACAAAAAGATGTATGGGATATTAAAGCTATGGAAATGACTAAGTGGTTTAATACTAATTATCATTATATAGTACCAGAATTTGATAAAAATCAAAAATTTTCTATTTTATCAAATAAACTATTTGATGAATCTGAAGAACTAAAAAAACTATTAAAATCAACAAAAAAAATAAAACCTGTATTAATTGGACCTGTATCTTATCTATTTTTAGGAAAAGAAAAAGATAAATCGTTCCATAGAATGGATCTAATTGAAAATATAGTTCCTATATATATAGAAATAATAAAAAAATTAAAAAAAAAAGGAATTAATTGGATACAATTAGATGAACCTATTTTAGGTTTAGATTTATCTAAAAAGGAAAAAAAAGCTTTACAATATGCTTATAAAGAATTATCTAAATTAAATTATGAAATAAATATCCTATTGACTTCTTATTTTGATGGAATTTCAGAAAATATAAATATATTTCAAGATATTTTTATAAAAATTTTACATATAGATTTAATAGAAGATCCTAACCAATTAGAAAAAATATTGTTTTTTATAAAAGATTCTGAAACTATTTTATCTTTAGGACTTATTGATGGGAGAAACATATGGAAGAATAATTATACAGATTCAATTAATAAAATTGAAAAAACAATAAAATATATAGGAGAAGATAGGGTAATGATAGCTCCTAATTGTTCTCTTTTACATGTACCTATAGATGTAACATATGAACATTCCATACATAAAGATATAAAAAATAGAATGTCTTTTGCAAAACAAAAAATTTATGAATTAGTAGATTTAGAAAAAATTATAAAAGGAGAAAAAACTATTTTATCAAAAAATATTTCTTCATTAAAAAAATCTATGGAATCTTCTATTTTCCATGATGAAAAAGTTAAAACAAGAATTAAACAAGTTAAAGAATGTGATTTAAAAAGAAAAAATTCTTTTTATGTAAGGCAAAAAAAACAGCATAAAAAATTTAATCTTCCTATTTTTCCTACTACTACTATAGGTTCTTTTCCGCAAACAAAAGAAATACGAAGTTTACGAAATAAATTTAGAAAAAATGAATTAAGTAAAGAAGAATATGATAAAAAAATAAAAAAATTTATTGTAAATGTTATTAAAAAACAAGAAAAGATAAATTTGGATGTTCTAGTTCATGGAGAATTTGAAAGAACAGATATGGTAGAATATTTTTCAGATAAACTAAATGGAATACTTTCTACTGAAAATGGATGGGTTCAAAGTTATGGAAGTAGATGTGTTAAACCTCCTATTATTTATGGAGATGTTAGTCGTACAGGAGACATGACTGTAGATTGGATATGTTTCGCACAAAAAAAAACCAATAAATTGATGAAAGGGATGTTAACTGGTCCTGTTACTATTTTGCAATGGTCATTTATAAGAAATGATCAACCTATTTTCGATACGGCTTATCAAATAGCTTGGGCTATTAGAGATGAAGTTACATCTTTGGAAAAAAATGGAATTCAGATTATTCAAATAGATGAACCTGCTTTAAGAGAAGGATTACCTTTAAAGAAAAAAAATTGGAAATCTTATTTTAATTGGTCTATTAAAGCTTTTCGTATTTCTTCAAGTGGAGTAAAAGATGAAACTCAAATACATACGCATATGTGTTATAGTGAATTTAATGATATATTTGAACATATTGCAGATTTAGATGCTGATGTTATCACGATGGAAACTTCTAGATCTAAAATGGAATTATTAAAAGCTTTTTCAGAATTTTCTTATCCTAATGAAATAGGTCCAGGAGTATATGATATTCATTCTCCAAGAATTCCTACTGTAGAAGAAATTTTTAATTTAATAGAAAAAGCTTCAAAAAAATTACCTATCAAAAATATTTGGGTTAATCCAGATTGTGGATTAAAAACTAGAAAATGGGAAGAAGTTTTAAAATCTTTAAAAAATATGACAGAAGCTGCAAAAATGGCTAGAATTAAACTATCTAATTAATATTATATTGCAAATATTATTTGTGTAAAAAATAGAAATGACTTTACAAGAAAAAGAAGAAATAATAAAAAAAGAATTTCAACTTTTAAATAGTTGGGAAGATAAATATGAATATTTAATAGATTTAGGAAAAGAACTAATAAAAAAATCTGATAGTTTTAGAACTAAAGATAAATTAATTTATGGATGTCAATCTAATGTTTGGTTAGAAGCTAAATTGAAAAATTCACATATTTTTTTTGATGCAGATAGTGACGCTATCTTACCAAGAGGAATGGCTGCTCTTATGATTCGTGTATATTCAGGTCTTTCTCCTTTTGATATTATTTATTCAAACGCTAATTTTATTTACGAAATAGGATTTCAAACTTTTTTATCTCCAATTAGAGCTAATGGCATAGCTTTATTATTAAAAAAAATAAAATATTATGCCTTAGCTTTTAATACTAAAGTTACAGTTGGATTAAATGGAAAAATTTAAAAAAATATTTAAAACTATTAATCCTATAGATAATAGTATAATAAAAACTTATTATTTTTTATCTGAAAAAGATATCAATACTAAATTATCTATAGCTCATAATGCATATAAAAATTGGAAAAATTATTCATTTGATTATAAAATTAAATGTTTAAAAAGATTGTATTTAATAATTCAATATTCTATAGATGAAATAGCTTTTTTAATTACAAAAGAGATGGGAAAACCTATCAATCAATCCTATACAGAAATAAAAAAAAGTATAAATTTATGCAAATATTATTCTAATCTAGATAAATCTATTTTTTATCAAGATTTACCTAACGTTACTAAATATAAAAAATCTTATGTTAGATTTGAACCTATAGGTGCTATATTAGGAATTATGCCTTGGAATTATCCTATTTGGCAAACTATAAGATCTACTATTCCTAATTTATTATTAGGAAATGTTATTCTTATTAAACCTGCTATTAATACATCTGGATGTTCTATTCTTTTAGAGAAAATGTTTATAAAATCTGATTTTCCAAAAGGAATTTTTCAAATTTTATTAGTAGATGTTAATCAAATTGAAAATATTATAGCTAATGATGTTATACAAGGAGTAACTTTTACAGGAAGTTCTTTAGTAGGTAGTGTAATTGCATCTATATCAGGTAAATATATTAAAAAGTCTATTTTAGAATTAGGAGGAAATGATGCTTTTGTAGTAATGAAAGATATAAATGATATAAAAAAAATAGCTAAATTAGCCACAAAATCTAGATTAAATAATACTGGTCAAACATGTATATCTGCAAAAAGATTTATTGTTGATAAATCTATTGTTGATGATTTTATAGATATAGTTATATCAGAAATGAAAAAATATAATAGAGGAAATTTATATGATAAATCTACTAAAATAGGATATATTGCCCGTTTTGATTTATCTGAAAAATTATATAAACAATATAATAATATTGTATCAAAAGCTAAAATATGTTTAGCAACTAAAAGAGATGGAAATTTTTTTCATCCATCCTTATTAAAAATAGAAAATAATAATTTTATAATAAATCAAGAAGAAATTTTTGGTCCAATAGGAATTGTTTCAACTTTTTATGAAGAAAAAGAAATACCTTATATTATTAATAATACATTTTATGGATTAGGTGCTTCTATTTGGACTGAAGATATAGAAAAAGCTGAAATTATATCTAAAGAAATAGACACAGGAATGGTATTTATAAATGAAATAGTAAAATCAGATCCTTGTTTTCCTTTTGGAGGAGTAAAAAAATCTGGATATGGTAGAGAATTATCTATTTTATCTATTAAAGAATTTTCCAATTGGAAAACTATTATTATCAAATAATCATAAAGTTTTTCGCATTCTTGCAACAGGAATTTGCATTTGATCTCTATATTTAGCTACTGTTCTTCTAGCAATTAAATATCCTCTTTTTTTTAAAATTTCTGATAATTTTATATCAGTAAGAGGTTTTTTTTTATTTTCTTTATTAATTGATTCTAATAAAATTTTTTTAATTTCAATAGAAGATATTTCATCTCCTTTTTTATTTATCATCTTTTCAGAAAAAAAACTTTTAATTAAAAAAGTACCATAAGGGGTATTAACATACTTACTATTAGCTACACGAGAAACTGTAGATATGCCTAATCCTATTTTTTTAGATATATTTTTTAATATCATAGGTTTGATTCTAACAGGATCACCAGTTAAAAAATATTCTTTTTGATAATTCATAATAGCATTCATAGTTAACATTAATGTATTTTGACGTTGTTTTATTGCATCTACAAACCATTTAGCTGAATTTATTTTTTGTTTTATAAAAACAACAGTTTTTTCATTATTTTTAAAATATTTTGAAGATTTATAAGATTTTAACATATTTAAATATAATGAAGAAATTTTCAATTCTGGTGCATTTTTTTGATTTAAAGATAGTTCTAATTTTTCATCTGAAATAGAAATAGTAAAATCTGGAATAATATAATTTAAATCTTTAATATTTTCAGAATAAATTTTTCCTGGTTTTGGATTTAATTTTTTTATTTCGTAAATAGCTTTTTTTAAATATTTTTCTGTTATTTCTAATTTTTTTTGCAATTTTTTGTAATGTTTTTTTACAAAAGATTCAAAATTATTTTTTATAATGTTTTTTGCTAATAAAATATTTTTATTTATTTTTTTTTTTTCTAATTGAAGAAATAAACATTCTTGTAAATTTCTAGATCCTATACCTGTAGGCTCTAATTTTTGAATATAATTTAAAAGTAAATTTTCTACTTTATCTTCAGTTACTGATATTCCAAGTATTAAAAAAATATCATCCACCAAAGATGATATTTTTATTCTTATGTAACCATTATCATCTATATTTCCTAATATAAAATCTGCAATTAACAAATCTCTATTATTTAAACGAAAAGTATGTAATTGATTTTTTAAATATTCTTGAAAAGATACTTTATGAATAATAGGAAGGTTTTTTTTATTATTACAATTATTTATATTATCATTTTTGAAATCTTCAATTTCGTCTACACTTAAAAAATATTCATCTAAATCTAAATTATTTTCTAACATATTTGTATCTTCTTCAGAAGATATATCCGATAAACTATCTTCTTCTAAAGCTGGATTATCTTCTAATTCTTTTTTTACTCTTTGCTCAAAATCTAAAGTAGATAATTGAACTAATTTAATTAGTTTAATTTGTTTTGGAGATAGTTTGTGTTGTACTTTTTGTAATAATTGCTGTTCTAACATAAAAATTTTAAAATTCTGCATTACTAGGAGTCCTAGGAAATGGAATGACATCACGAATGTTATTCATACCTGTTATAAATTGAACTAAACGATCAAAACCTAATCCAAATCCACTATGAGGTACAGATCCAAAAATACGTGTATCTAAATACCACCATAATTTATTTTTATCTATATTACTATCTTTGATACGTTTCAATAACATATCATAACGTTCTTCTCTTTGAGATCCTCCAATTATTTCTCCTATTTCTGGAAATAAAATATCCATAGCTCTTACAGTTTTTTTATCTTTGTTTACACGCATATAAAAAGCTTTAATACAAGAAGGATAATCAAATACAATTACAGGAACTCTATTAAAATAATTATTAACTAAATATAGTTCATGTTCTGATTGTAAATCTTCACCCCAAAGAACTGAATGATGAAATTTTATTTTATTTTTTTTTTCTTCTTTATTGAGTATTTCTACAGCTTTTGTATAACTTATTTTTTGAAAAGGAAATTTTAATATAAGTTCTAATTTTTCTAATAAAGTATTTTTTTTGCATTTTTTTATGTTTTCATTTAAAAATAATAAATCTTCCATGCAATTATCTAGTATATATTTTATAATAAATTTTAAAAAATTTTCAGCTAAATTCATATTTTCATCTAAATGATAAAAAGCGATTTCTGGTTCTATCATCCAAAATTCTGATAAATGACGAGAAGTATTTGAATTTTCTGCACGAAATACAGGACCAAAAGTATATACTTTTCCTAATCCTATAGAAGCTGTTTCTGCTTCTAATTGTCCAGAAACACTTAAATATGTTTTACATTTAAAAAAATCTTTTTTATAATCTATTGGATAATCATTTTTCAAATCCATAGTTGTTATTTGAAACATTTTTCCAGTTCCTTCACAATTTGAAGTAGTTATAATTGGAGTATGTAAATAAAAAAATCCATGTTCATGAAAATATTTATGTATAGAAAAAGCTATATAATGACGAATTCGCATTATACTACTAAAAATACTAGTTTTAAAACGTAAATGAGCTTGTTCACGAAGTTTTTCTAAACTATGTTTTTTAGGTTGTAAAATGGATTTTTGAAGAATATCTGAATTTATTGATCCATATATAATTATATTTGAAGATTTTAATTCTATATATTGTTTTACTCCTATACTTTTTTTTATAATTCCTATTACTTTAATTGAAGTTCCAATGGTTATTTTTTTTATAATTTTTTTTTCCAATTTTTTGGATAATACTATTTGTAAATTTTTAATAGTAGAACCATCATTTAAAATAATAAAAATAGAATAACGAAAAGAACGAATCCATCCTTCAACTAATACTTCTTTATTTAAAAAAGAACAACCTTGATCTAGTAATTCCTTAATTGAATATTTTTTAATCATTATATTTTCAATATTTCTCTTTCTTTATAAAGAAAAAAATCTTCTATTTTTTGTATATATTTTTCAGTTATTATTTGTATACGAGTTTCTATTATCTTAGCATCATCCTCAGAAACTTTAATTTTTTTTATATTCTGATTATTTTTTTTTCGTACATTCCTAATAAGTATTTTAGCTTTATCTGTTTGTATTTTAATCTTTTTCATTAAATTTTTTCTTCCTTCTTCTGTAATAATAGGAATACGTATATTAATATGATCTCCTTTGTTAGTTGGCATAAAACCTAAGTTAGCATCTATTATAGCCTTATCTATATTTGATACAATAGATTTATCCCAAGGTTGAATAAGAATATTCATATCATCTATAATTGTAATATTTGCTATTTCTATTAATGGAAAATAACTTTCATAACATTTTATTTTTATTTTTTCTAAAAAAGAAACTATAGATTTACTTCCTAACCTAACACGATGTATTTCTTCTTTTAAATTTCTAAAAATTTTTTCCATATCTCTATTACAAGAAGAAAAAATATCGTTTATTTGATCCATAATTTGATTAATTTTTAGAGACTAAAGTTCCAATATCTTCTCCAGATATCACTTTTTTAAAATTTCCTTTTCTATTAATATCAAAAATAATAATGGGTAAATCATTTTCATTTCCCAAAATAAAAGCTGTTTGATCCATCACTTTAATTCCCATTTTATACACCATATCAAAAGATATATTTTTAAGTTTTTTTGCATATTTATCTTTTTCTGGATCTTTTGTATAAATACCATCTACTCTAGTTCCTTTTAATAGAACATCGGCTTTTATTTCTATAGCACGTAAAACAGCTGCTGTATCTGTAGTAAAATAGGGATTACCTAGTCCAGCTACAAATATCACTACTCTTCCTTTTTCTAAATGATGAATCGCTCTATCTTTTACAAAAGGTTCTGCAATTTGATCCATTCTAATAGCTGTTTGAATATAAGTACATATTCCTATATTTTCTAAATAAGATTGAAAAGCTATACCATTAATAACAGTAGCTAACATCCCCATATAATCTCCTTCTATACGATCTATTGTATTTTTTTTTATTCTACTAGAAAAACCTCTGAATATATTTCCTCCTCCAATAACTATAGCTACTTGAGCTCCCATATCTACTACTTTTTTAACTTCTTCTGCATATTGTTGAAGACGAGTAGAATGAAGTCCAAATTCGTTGTTTCCCATAAGAGCTTCTCCGCTTAATTTCAATAATGATCTTTTGTACTTCATGAAAAAAATATTTGTTCAAAATATATTTTTTTTAACATTCTTTTGTGAAAGAATACTTTTTATGGAAAAATACCTAATCTCTCATAAGAGTCTACTATTTTATTTATAGCAAGAACGAATGCTGCTGTACGTATATTTTCTATTCTATACGATTTTTTTAAATCCCTAATTTTATGAAATCCACTAATCATAGTATCTTCTAAACCGCTACGTACTAAATCTATTTCTCTTGCTCCTCTCAAAATAATTTTTTTTTCTTCTGTTGAAATTTTTGTTTTGCAAACATTTTCAATGACTTGTAGTAATTCTGCATTCATATTTTCACTAAATCTTTTTTCCATACGTCCATAACGTACATGACTTAAATTTTTTAACCACTCAAAATAAGAAACAGTTACACCTCCAGCATTTAGATAAATATCTGGTACTATAATTATTCCTTTTTTTTCTAATATATCATCAGCATCAGGAGTTATTGGTCCATTTGCTGCTTCTCCTATAATTTTAGCTTTGATACGATTTGCATTATTTTTATGTATTACATTTTCCAAAGCAGCTGGAATTAAAATATCACATTCTAATTCTAAAGCATTTTCTGTATTTTCTATATTTTTAGCTTCTGGAAAATTTAATATAGATCCAGTATCTTTTAAATGTAGAATAACTTTAGATACATCTAAGCCTTTTTTGTTATAAATAGCTCCTTCTCTTTCTGCTAAAGCTACAATAATTGCTCCAGATTCATGAAAAAAATTAGCAGCATGATAACCAACATTTCCTAATCCTTGTATTATGATTTTTTTTCCAACTAATCCTACATCAAGACCTACAGATAACATTTCTTCTTTCATATAACATAATTCTCTAATTCCATAGAAAACTCCTAATCCTGTTGCTTCTTTTCTTCCTCTAACTCCACCTTGAGAAATAGGTTTACCTGTAACACAAGCTAAAGCATCTACCTCTCCAGGACGTATAGATAAAAATGTATCAAAAATCCAACTCATTTCTCTTTCTCCAGTTCCATAATCAGGTGCTGGAACATCTATTCCTGGACCAATAAAATTTTTTTTAATTAATTCAGAAGTATAACGACGAGTTATTTTTTCTATATTTTCTGTTGACATAGTTTGCGGATCAATTTTAATTCCGCCTTTTGCTCCTCCAAAAGGAACATCTACTATAGCACATTTATAGGTCATTAAAGCAGCTAATGTCATCACTTCATCTTGATTTACTTTGATACTATATCTAATACCTCCTTTACAAGGTAATTTATGATGAGAGTGTTGTACTCTATAAGCTTCAATAACTTTTATTTTTCCTCCTATTTTTACAGGAAAATGCATACGATATACAGCATTACATGCTTTAATCTGTTCTAATAGACCTTTTTCAATAGAAAGAAATCGTGCAGCTTTATCAAAATTTTTTTCTATACAATTAAAAAAACTATATGCACCAGTTATACTTTGGTTTTTTTTTGACATAAAAAAAAGTTTTTACACATTTTCAAATCATAAAATGAAAAAAATACAAAAACGAATATTATATAGCGAATGCTATATATTGAATACAAATCTACATTTTATTAATTTTAAGTTACTAATTACTAATGAAAAGATCTATTCTAATAAAAAAATATTATTACATTTTTATTGAAATAAAATATTTATTATTTTTTTTGGTATTATTATTAATTTTTTTATTTTTACACCTTTTAAAAAAAATTTTGTTTTAGGATGATTTAATATTTTATTTTTTATTTTTTCTATAGAAAGATTGGAATTCATTTTTTCTATAAATTTTAATTTTCCATTAAACATAATTGGATATATAATTTCTTTTTTTATAATATATTTAGGATTGAAAGTAGGAATAGAAGAATATATAATAGATTTTTTTTTTCCTAATTTATTCCATAATTCTTCAGCTATATGAGGAGAAAATGGGGCTATCAATTTAACTAAAGGTTCTAGAATTTTTCTTTTATTACATTTTAAAATAGTTAATTGATTTATAAAAATCATAAAACAACTAATAGCTGTGTTAAAAGAAAAAGATTGTATTTTATCCCGTATTTTTTTTATAGTATAATGTAAAATTTCTAATTCCTTAAATGTTGGCCTATTTTCGCTTACTTTAAAAATTTTGTTATTATGAAATAATCTCCAAAATTTATTCATAAAATTTTTTATTCCATTTATTTTTTTGTCATCCCAAGGCTTAGATTGAGTAATAGGTCCTAAAAACATTTCGTACATACGAAAGATATCTGATCCATATTTTTCTAAAATATCATCAGGATTTATTACATTAAACTTCGATTTAGACATTTTTTCTAATTTTCTTTTACAAAAAAAAATTCCATTTTCTAAAAAAAAATTAGCATTATAAAATTCTGGGTTATATTTTTTAAATAGATTTATATCCAATTCATTATTTTTTTTAATGAAAAAAATGTCTACGTATATTTCCTGATATGAAAAATATTTGTATTTTTTATTTTTTAATCCATAAGAAACAAAAGTATTTTTTCCTATAATTTTCAATATAATAGCAGAATAACTTAATATCATTCCTTGATTTAGTATTTTTTTAAAGGGTTCTTCTGCTTTAATCCATTTTCTATCTTTTAAAAATTTATTCCAAAATCTTGCATAAATTAAATGACCTGTACTATGTTCAGACCCTCCAATATATAAATCAACATTTTTCCAATAATTTTCCTTTTTTTCATCCAAAAAGAATTGTTGATTATTAACATCCATATAACGAAGAAAATACCAACTAGATCCAGCCCAACTTGGCATTGTACTAGTTTCTATTGGGAAAATAGATTTATGATTAATAAGTTTATTTGAAACTATTTTCATATTTTTTTCATCCCAAGCCCAATTTTTTTCTCTAATTAATGAATATTTTTCTTGTTTTGGATGAAATTTATCTATTTTTGGAAGTAGAATAGGAAGTTTTTCTATAGGAATAGTTTTTGGTATTTTATTATTAAAATAAATAGGTATTGGTTCTCCCCAATATCTTTGTCTAGAAAAAATAGCATCGTGTATTTTATAAACTATTTTTTCCTTTCCTATTTTTTTTTCTATTAATAGATTTGTTACTTTTTTTCTTGCTTGTTTACTATTCAATCCATTTAGAAAATAAGAATTGATACATATTTTTTCTTGAACATTTTTTTCTATAAAAACTTGAATAGTTTCTAATTTAAACTTTTTAGCAAATTTTTTACTTTTTTCTTCATGTCCAGGTATTCCTATTATGACTTTATTTTCTGTAAAAAAATTACTAATATAAATAGGTATTTTTTTATTAAAAAATGGATGCAAAATATAATTTCCTGTAAAAACACCAGAAATATTAGTATTTTTTATGTATGATTTTTCTTTAATATATTTTAAAACATCTTCTTGATAAGAATCAATGCTTATTTTATCTGCAAATGGATGATCTGTAGATAATACAATGAAAGTGATTCCGAATATCATTTCTGGACGATAAATAAATAATTCAATTTCTTTTATATCATCATAAGTTGTATTTATTATCTTAAATAAAACAGAAATAATTGTCGATTTACCTATCCAATTTAATTGTAATCTTTTTAAAGATTTAGAACAATCAATCAAATTTAATCCTTTTATAAGTCTTTCAGCATAAGCACTAATTCTTATATGCCATTGTAACATTTTTTTTTTATAAACAAAATATCCTCCTCTTATACTTCTACCATTTTTTATTTCATCATTAGATAAAACTGTTCCTAAATCTGGACACCAATTAACCATATTTTTGCATAAAAAAGCTAATCTATATTCTAAAAGAATAGATTCTTTTTCATAAAAATTCAGTTTTTTCCATTTTTTTGAATCAAATTTATATTTGTATGAAGTGTTTGCATTTATTAATAAATTACCATTTTTATTAAATTCATTAACTAAAATAGTTATAGGTTTTGCTTGTTCACTATTTTTATCGTACCAAGAATTAAAAATTTGTATAAACATCCATTGAGTCCATCGATAATAAATAGGATTACTGGTACAAAATTTTCTACTCCAATCAAATGAAATTCCTATTTTATCTATTTGATTTCTATATTTTTTTGCATTTTCATTAGTACTTATAGAAGGATGTTTTCCAGTTTGTATAGCATATTGTTCTGCAGGAAGACCAAAAGAATCAAAACCTATAGGATTTAGTACATTATATCCTTCTAAACGTTTGTATCTTGCATAAATATCTGATGCAACATAACCTAAACAATGACCTACATGAAGTCCTGCTCCAGAAGGATAAGGAAACATATTTAAAATATAATATTTTCTTTTTTTATTTTCTTTAGTACGGAAAGTATTATGTTTTTTCCAATATATTTGCCAACGTTTTTCTATTTTTCTAAAATTATATTCCATGTTTATTTTTGAACTTTTAAATGAACTTTATATGAAATGATTTTATGCGTAATTTTAGTATTAGTTAGTTAGTAAAGAAAATAATAAAGTTTTTTCAAAAAAAAAAAAAATGTTTAAAGACCATCAAGATTATTTAAATAATTTTAATGATAAGTTTTTTAACGATCAAACTATTAGTAATTTACAAAAAATAATTCATCGTTATCCAAACGATGTTATAAAAATATTTAGTTTATTAAAACTATGTAAATCTATTTCTGTTTTTAAAGTTTTAAAATTTTCTATAAAAAAAAAAATTATAGAAGAACTACCATTAATAAAAAAAATGGAATTTATAAATAATTTATCTGTAGATGATCGTATTTCTTTTTTAAAGAATATTCCAAAAGATTTTTTAAAAAATTTAATTAAATATTTAAATACAGAAGAAAAACGTAAAGCTTTAGTTTATTTGGGTTATCCTAAAAATAGTATAGGTTGTTTAATGATTCCATATTATTTAGCTGTACAAGAAACTTGGAATGTTCAAGAAGTTTTAAATTACATTAGAAAAGAAGTAAAAAAAAATAGAGATTTTATAGAAATTGTTTATATAATAGATCAAAAAGGAAAATTAATATCTGATATAAAAATAATAGAATTTTTATTAGTAGATCCTAATATGAAAGTATCAGATCTCATGAATAAAAAATATTCAGCAGCTTTAAATGTTACTGATACAGAAAAAGAAGCTACTAAATTATTTTCTAATAAAAATAGAATTTCACTTCCAGTAATAGATGATAAAAATTTATTACTAGGAATAGTAACTGTAGACGATATTTTATGGATTTTAAATAAATGTAAAGAAGAAAAAATAGGAGAATTAGAGGAATTAAATCAATCTTATCTTAAGATTCCTTTATTTAGACTTATTAAAAAAAGAGCAGGATGGTTAATTTTGTTGTTTATAGGAGAAATGTTAACAACAACTGTTATGCAACAATTTTCTAGTGTTATAGAAAAAGCAGTAGTTCTTGCCTTGTTTATACCTTTAGTTGTTTCAAGTGGTGGAAATAGTGGATCACAAGCTGCTAGTTTAATTATTCAAGCTATGGCTTTAGGAGAAGTTAAAATAAAAGATTGGTGGACAGTAATGCGTAGAGAAATTATTTGTGGTTTTTTTTTAGGAAGTATTTTAGGTTTAACAGGATTCATACGTGTCATAGCTTGGCATAATATAAATTTATATAATTATGGACCTCATTGGATATTAGTAGGATTAACTGTTTTTTTATCTTTAATTGGAGTAGTTTTATGGGGAACATTTAGTGGTTCTATGTTACCTTTTATAATTAAAAAATTTAGAGGTGATCCTGCTAGTTCTTCTGCTCCTTTCGTTGCTACTATGGTAGATGTTATTGGATTAGTTATATATTTTTCTATGTCTTATATCCTTTTACATGGAACTTTATTGTAGCAATGTTCTACATTTTTCAAGTACTTTTTCAAAATCTACAGGAATTGGAGATAAAAAATTACATTTTCTTTCTTTTGGATGAATAAAAGAAAGAGAAATAGCGTGTAAAGCTTGTCTTTGTAATATTTTAAAACAAATATTAAAGAATTCTATATTTTTTCTTGAACATTTTTTTCTATAAAAAATTTTATCTCCTCCATAAGTAAAATCACAAAATAGTGGATGTCCTAAATATTTAAAATGAGCTCTTATTTGATGTGTTTTTCCTGTTTTTAAATTACAGGACACATAAGTTAAATATTTAAATCTTTCTAATACTTTATAATGAGTAATTGAATATTTTGCTTTGTTTTTTACTTCATTAAAAATAGTCATTCTTTTTCTATTATTAGGATCTCTTCCAATAAAACCAGTTATAATGCCTTTTTTTTTAGGTAAATTACCCCATACTAAAGCTATATATTTTCTTATAATAGTTTTAGAATAAAATTGTTTTAATAAATATTTTTGAGAATATTCATTTTTAGCTAAAACTAATAAACCAGATGTATCTTTATCCAATCTATGTATTAATCCTAATCTATATAATTTAGTAAATTTTGAATTTAAAAAATGATATTTAATTCCGTTAATTAACGTTCCATTTTCATTACCAAATCCAGGATGTACTACCATACCTGCAGGTTTATTAACTACAATAATATCTTCATCTTCATAAATAATATTAATATCCATTTTTTCTGCTACAACATTATTATATTCTAATGGATCTAAAATAGAAGACATATAAATTTCTAACTCTATTAAATCTAGAGGTTTTATTTTATAATTTTTTTTTATAATATGTTTATTTACAAGTATTTTACCTGATCTAATATATTTTTGAATTTTATTTCTACTAAAATTATGTATATTTTTTTTTAAATATTTATCAATACGAGTTTCTTTTTGATTTTTTTTTACAAATAATTTAATTATTTTTATATTTTTATTTAAAAAAAACATTATACCCTTTTTTTTACTATTTTAGTA